>CALCQB010000123.1 GCA_937897535.1 uncultured Novosphingobium sp.
GTCCAAACTAACGCGGAACCCAGCCGCCGCAGACCGGGAACACCTGCCCCACGAAGCAGTTGGCCGACTCGCCGCACAAGTAGGCGGCGAACTCGGCATCCTCCAGCGCGCCGACCAGCCGCCCCAGGGGCACTTCGCGTTGCAGACGCTCCTGGAAACGCGGGTTGGCCTGCACCTCGGGCGGAAAGTAGGTCGGGTTTTCCACAAAGTTCTGTGCGATGGCATTCACCTGGATGTTGTGCGGCGCCACTTCCACCCCTACAGATTGAACATAGGCCAGCTGCGCCCCGCGGGCGGCGCTGTAGGTGGTGGTGCGCTTCTGGCCCCGCAGCGCGGCGGCGCTGCCCATCAGCAGGATCTTGCCGCTGCGCCGGGCCAGCACCACCGGGATGCCGTTCGACAGGGTCGCCCGCTCAAGCTTGGGGAAATCGAGATCGCCGACCGGCGCGACCGGCGGCATCGTCCGCTTGGGGCCAGTTGCCAGTTTGGGCGCGGGCTTCTTTGCGTCAGGCTTGGGCGGGGGCGAGAGCGCCTCATCGCCCCAGCCGCCCATCGCTTCGCCTTTTTCAGTGCGCTGGCCCGGCGTGACCGCCAGGGCGAAGACCGGACGGCTCAGCCAGCGCTGCAATGCCGCCTTGACCTCGGCCGGGGTCAGCGCCGCGATCGTCGCCAGATCCTTCTTGAACTGCTGCGGATCGCCCGAATAGAGCTCGCCCTCGGCCAGCTGCGCGCCCTTGCCGGAAAAGCCGCCGACCTGCTCCAGGCTGAAAATCTGGCCCGATACGGCGCTGGTCGCGGCGCGGCGCAATTCGTCGTCGCTCGGCCCGTCGCGCAACAGGGCGGCGATCTCGGCATCGAGCGCGGCTTCGGCCGTGGCCCGGTCGATCCCCGGCTTGATGTCCATCTGGGCCTGCAGGTAGCTGGTATCCTCGAACTGATAGACGAAGGCCGAAACCGAGGTCGCCACGCCCTTGCCGCGGACCAGCGCGTTGTCGAGCCGCGACGAGGCCAGCCCGCCCAGGACCCGCATCCCGAGATCGAGCGGCAGCGCATCGGGATCGCGCATGCCGGGCCCGCTCCACACCCGGTAGATCCGCACTTGCGGGACCTGATCGGTCATCTCTTTTTTGAGCGGGGCGGCGAGAGTCACCGGACCCGCTGCGGGCTTGCTCACGGCCGGACCGCGCGGGATCGATCCGAACCACTTTTCGACCATTGGCCGCGCGGTCGCCGAGTCAATGTCGCCGGACAGCACCAGCACGACATTGTTGGGGGCATAATTGCTGGTAAACCAGCTGCGCACGTCGGTCAGGCTGGCGGCATCGAGATCGGCCATCGAGCCGATCGTGGCATGGCGATAGGGATGGCCGACCGGGAACAGGCCCTCGCCGATCGCATATTCGACCAGCCCGTAACTGTCGTTGTCGCCCTGGCGTTTCTCGTTCTGGACCACTCCGCGCTGCTTGTTGAGCTTGTCCTGGCTGACCGCGCCGAGCAGATGCCCCATCCGGTCGCTTTCCATGAACAGCGCCAGATCGGTCGCGCCCTTGGGAACGGTCTCGACATAGTTGGTCCGGTCGAACGAGGTCGAGCCGTTGGTCGGGGTCGAGCCTGCGCCTTCGAGCGGAATGTCGAAGTTCGGGACGTTTTCCGACCCGCCGAACATCAGGTGTTCGAACAGGTGGGCGAAGCCAGTCCGGCCCTTGGGCTCGTGCTTGGAGCCGACCCGGTAGTAGGTCGTCACCCCGACGATCGGGGCCTTGCGATCGGTGTGGATCAGCACGGTCAGGCCATTGGCGAGGACGAATTTGTCGTACGCAATGTCGACCCTCGCGACGAGCTCGGCCAGCGGGGCAGGCTGGGGGCCGGGCTTGACCGCCTGTACCGGCGGCGGTGCCGCAGCAACCCCGCCGCCCGGTGCGCTCGCGCAGGCGGTCAGCGACAAGGCAAGCAGCGAGGCGACAAGAAAACGGCGCATGGATGATGGTCCCCGGATTGGCTGTCTTGCCCGCAGCCTAGCCGAGCATGGCCGATCGCCAAGCCCCTTGTTCGACGAACGGCATGGTCGGGGGATGAACGCCAGTTGCGGCGTGCAATTCTGTCTCGACAGCCTTCGGATTGGCGCTAGTCTCTCGCCATTGGCTCGGCCGATATTGCTCGTCCGCCAGCCGAATCCAGTGGAGGGAATATGCTGAACAAGAAGCTGCTCGGTCTGGCGCTGGCTGCGCTGCCGATGGTTGCCCTGGCCGCTCCGGCCCACGCCCAGGAAGCGGGGGACCTGATCCCCGATTCCTACATCTGCGTGTTCAAGAAGAACGCCGTGTCGCGCGGCCAGGTCGAGGCCGAGGCCCATCGCTCGGTCAATGCCCAGGGCGGCCGGGTCGGCCACGTTTACCGCGTCGCGCTGCAGGGATTCTCGGCCCAGATGGCTCCCCAGGCATTGGCACGGATGCGGGCCAACAATCCTCGGATTGCTTATTGCGAGCAGGACCAGGTGATGGCGATACCGCCGTTCCAGCTTGCCGCCAAGCCGGGCGGCGGCGGTACCCAGCCGGCACAGACCAAGCCGTGGGGCATTATCCGCGTCAAAGGCGGCGCGGCCGGCACTTTCGGCACCGCCTGGATCATTGATACCGGGATCGACTACACCCACCCCGACCTCAACGTCGATACCACGCGCAGCCGCAGCTTCCTGGGCGGCGTGACCACTCCGGTCGATCAGAACGGCCATGGTACCCACGTTTCGGGCACGATTGCCGCGCTCGACAACGGCATCGGCGTAATCGGCGTTTCGCCGGGTGCCCAGGTGGTAGCGGTCCGGGTGCTCGATCGGCGCGGTTCGGGTTCGAACGCGGGGGTGATCGCCGGGGTCGATTATGTCGCTGCCAATGGCCAGCCGGGCGATGTCGCCAACATGAGCCTCGGTGGTGGGGCCAGCCAGGCGCTTGACGATGCGGTAGTTGCCGCAGCCGCTGGCGGGGTCAGCTTCGCGCTCGCGGCCGGCAACGAAACCGACGACGCCAACAACCACTCGCCCGCGCGCGCCAACGGCCCGAACGTCTACACCGTTTCGGCCTTCTCGAACGGAGACAACTGGGCCAGCTTCTCGAACTACGGCAATCCGCCGATCGACTACGCCGAGCCGGGTGTTTCGATCAATTCGACCTGGCTGGGCGGGGGCTATAACACCATCAGCGGTACCTCGATGGCGACCCCGCACCTCGCCGGAATCCTGCTGGCGCGCGCCGTTCCTGCCAGTGGCGGGGTTGTGAATGGCGATCCGGCGGCGCCGGCGGACACGATCGGCACCCGCTGAGCGCGAAATTCGGCTGGACAAGGGGCGGTCTGCAGGCGCAGGCCGCCCCTTTCCATTGTCGAATTTGCCCAGGGTCAACGACGGACCGGGCGCGCTGCGCGACAATTCTCGCGTCCACCCCTTGTGTTGCCAATGCGCAACACTATCTCCGGGTGTAACAGGAGGCTGATACACCCATGAACCTCGAGAAATTCACCGACCGCGCCAAGGGCTTTCTCCAGTCGGCGCAGACTGTCGCGATCCGGCTCAACCATCAGCGGATCACCCCCGAACATATCCTCAAGGCGCTGCTCGAGGATGAGGAAGGCATGGCCGCCGGCCTGATCCAGCGCGCCGGGGGCAATCCCCAGCTGGCGGTGGCCAAGGTTGACGAGGCGCTGGCCAAGATCGCGGCGGTGTCCGGTTCGGGTGCCCAGGCCGCGCCGGGGCTGGAAAACGACGCGGTGCGCCTGCTTGACCAGGCCGAGCAGCTCTCGGCCAAGGCCGGGGACAGCTATGTCTCGGTCCAGCGGATGCTCCAGGCGCTGGCGCTCGGCACGACCAACGCAGCGGGGCAGGCGCTGAAGGCCGCCGGGGTCGATCCCAAGGCGCTCGAAGCGGCGATCCAGGAACTGACCGGGGGCCGCACCGCGGATAACGCCAGCGCCGAAAACGCCTATGACGCGATGAAGAAATACGCCCGCGACCTCACCCAGGCCGCGCGCGACGGCAAGCTCGATCCGGTGATCGGCCGCGACGAGGAAATCCGCCGCACCATCCAGATCCTCGCCCGCCGGACCAAGAACAACCCCGCGCTGATCGGCGAACCCGGCGTGGGCAAGACCGCAATCGCCGAGGGTCTCGCGCTGCGCATCGCCAACGGCGACGTGCCCGACAGCCTCAAGGATCGCCGCCTGATGTCGCTCGACATGGGCAGTCTGATCGCGGGCGCGAAGTATCGCGGCGAGTTCGAGGAGCGGCTCAAGGCCGTGCTCGACGAGGTCAAGGGCGCCGAGGGCGAGATCATCCTGTTCATCGACGAGATGCACACCCTGATCGGCGCCGGCAAATCGGAAGGGGCGATGGATGCCTCCAACCTGCTCAAGCCGGCGCTGGCCCGCGGCGAACTGCACTGCATCGGCGCAACCACGCTCGATGAATACCAGAAGCACGTCGAAAAGGACCCGGCGCTGCAACGCCGGTTCCAGCCGGTGTTCGTCGGCGAGCCGACTGTCGAGGACACGATCAGCATCCTGCGCGGGCTCAAGGATCGGTATGAGCTGCACCACGGGGTGCGGATCACCGACAGCGCGATCGTGGCGGCTGCGACCCTGTCGAACCGCTATATCGCCGACCGCTTCCTGCCCGACAAGGCGATCGACCTGATGGACGAGGCGGCTAGCCGGATCAGGATGGAAGTGGAGAGCAAGCCCGAGGAGATCGAGGTGCTCGACCGGCGGATCATCCAGCTCAAGATCGAGGAAATGGCGCTGGCCAAGGAGACCGACACGGCCTCCAAGGACCGGCTCGCCGCGCTGCGCAGCGAACTGGCCGGGCTCGAGGAGCAAAGCTCCGCCCTGACCGTGCGCTGGCAGGGCGAGCGCGACAAGATCGCCGCCGAGGGCAAGATCAAGGAGGCGCTCGACGCCGCCCGGATCGAGCTCGAACAGGCCCAGCGCCAGGGCGACCTCGGCAAGGCCGGGGAGCTGTCCTACGGCCGGATTCCCGAGCTCGAAAAGCAGCTGGCCGAGGCCGCGAACGTCGGCGAAAACGCGCTGCTGCGCGAAGAGGTAACCGCCGAGGACATCGCTTCGGTCGTCGCCAAGTGGACCGGGGTGCCGGTCGAGCGGATGCTCGAGGGCGAGCGCGAGAAGCTGCTCAAGATGGAGCAGGTGATCGGCCAGCGGGTGATCGGCCAGGCTGACGCGGTGCTGGCGGTATCAAAGGCGGTCCGCCGCGCGCGGGCCGGCTTGCAGGATCCGAACCGGCCCTTGGGCTCGTTCCTGTTCCTCGGGCCCACCGGCGTCGGCAAGACCGAGCTGACCAAGGCATTGGCCGGGTTCCTGTTCGACGACGATACCGCGATGGTCCGGATCGACATGAGCGAGTTCATGGAGAAGCACTCGGTCAGCCGCCTGATCGGCGCGCCGCCGGGCTACGTCGGCTATGACGAGGGCGGGGTGCTGACCGAAGCGGTCCGCCGCCGGCCCTATCAGGTGGTGCTGTTCGACGAGGTCGAAAAGGCCCACCCCGACGTGTTCAACGTGCTGCTGCAGGTGCTCGATGACGGCCGCCTGACCGACGGGCAGGGCCGGCAAGTCGACTTCACCAACACCCTGATCATCCTGACCAGCAACCTTGGCAGCCAGTATCTCGCCAATCTGGAGGAAGGGCAGGACGTCGAAAGCGTCGAGCCGCAGGTGATGGAGATCGTGCGCGGGCACTTCCGCCCCGAATTCCTCAACCGGCTGGACGAGATCATCCTGTTCCACCGCCTGGGGGTGGAGCACATGGCCCCGATCGTCGAAATCCAGGTCGGGCGGGTCGCCAAGCTGCTCAAGGACCGCAAGATCGCGCTCGAACTGACCGATGCGGCCAAGCGCTGGCTCGGCCGGGTCGGCTACGATCCGGTCTATGGCGCAAGGCCGCTCAAGCGCGCGGTCCAGCGCTATCTGCAGGACCCGCTCGCCGAAAAGCTGCTCGGTGGGGAGATCCCCGATGGCAGCACGGTCCGGATCGACGAAGGCGAAGGCGCGCTGACGATCACGGTTTGACCGGACTGGACCGGACACAAAAAAGGGGGCCGGAACGTGTGTTCCGGCCCCCGCTTTGTTGTGTTCGCGACAGCGATCAGAAGCGGGCGCGGGCGCCAGCATAGAACGTGCGGCCACGGAACGAGTAGATCGCGCTACCAGCACCGGTGGCAGTGGTCGCGCCCTGCGGCACGCCCTTGTCGAACACGTTGTCGACCCCGAAGTAGAACTTGATCGAGTTGCCGGCTTCATCCTTGGCGACATCGATGTCGAAGCGCATGTCGTGGTACCAGACAGCCGGGAACTGGGTGTCGGGGAACGCATCGACGTCGGTTGCGGGCAGCCCGTTCAGTTCGAACAGGGTGTTGTAGCCGTTGAAGTACATCGGCCCGATGTAGTGGACGCGATAACCGAAGGTGACCGGCCCGACGCCCAGGTTGAAGTCCCAGCGGAACTCATCCTTGGGATCGCCGAGCTGACCCAGGAGCCGGGTTTCGAAGTTCGGATTGGTCGGGTCCTGATAGTTGCTGTTGATCAGGCTGTGAGTGTAAATCAGGTCAGTGCTGAAATCGACCGTGCCGAAATCGTGGCGGTAGTTGAAGTTGACGTCGATCCCGCGGCGCTGGCGCTTGGCGAAGTTGACCGGAGCATTGATCAGCGAGTTGCCGAGAATGCGGCCGGCCTGTTCGCCGAGCGGACCGGCGCCGGGACCAGCCCAACGCGTGAACTGGCCGCAGAACACGTTGGGGCGCGGGCTGTCATAGCACAGGTTGACCAGGGTCTGCGGGTTGATGCTGGCGATCACGTTCTTGACGGTGATGTCATAGTAATCGACCGACACGCTCAGGCCCGGAACGAACCGCGGCTGGACCACCACGCCATAGGTGTAGGAGTCCGACTTTTCCGAAACCAGGTTGGGGTTCGAACCGCTGACGATCGGCAGCGACTGGGTGATGTTGGTGAACGCCGCGAGGTTGGCCGCGCTGATGTCCGCCTGGCAGTTGGTAGCGCGGATTCCGGTACCGATGCTGGCCGGGTTGCACGGATCGACGAAGTTGTTGAAGAAGTTCGGGACCAGCGGGAAGCCGGTTTCCGAAACGTTCGGTGCCCGCACCGCGCGGCTGTAGTTGGCGCGGAAGCGGATGTCGCTGATCGGGGCCCAATCAACCCCAGCGTTGTACGACCACTGCGTGCCGGTGGTGCCCTGGTACTTGGCGACCCGGCCTGCACCGCTGACCGTCAGATCATGGAAGAACGGGGTGTCCTTCAGGATCGGCAGGCGGACTTCGCCGAAGGCTTCCTTCACTTCGAACGGATCTGGATCGAAGTTGGGGATCGAGACGCCGTTGGTGAAGCCGTCGGTGACGAACGCGTCCTGATGGTAGAACGCGGTTTCACGGCGGTATTCGCCGCCCAGCGCGAAGCCGACCGGACCGCCCGGCAGGTTGAAGAACCCGCTGGTGTCGCCCGAAACATAGGCCGAACCGACGAACTGCGACAGGCCCGAGTTCGCGGTGAAGGTGCGCGCGAAGTAGGCGACCGAGGCCGAGTTGTCAGGCGTGCCGAACGGGTTGTAGGGAACGCAGGCAGCGACATCGGCGGCGAGACGTGCGGCGTTGACCGCAGCCGAACCGGCGAAGCCGTTCAGCGGAATGGCGGCGGTCGGATCGTACTGCGAACGGCACTGGATCGCGCCGGTCGCCGGGTTGCGGCCCGCATCCATCGCCAGGGCAAAGCGCTGGCGATCAATGAAGCCGTTGGTGGTCACGTCTTCGCGGAACTGACCGTAGTTGAGCGAGATTTCGTAGGTCCAGTCGCTGTTGAAGGTGCCGCGCAGGCCACCGACCACGCGCCAGGTATCACGCTGGAAGCGCTCGTCGCGCAGGCCCACGTCAAGCAGGTTGCGTGCGGTCACGAAGCGATAGCTGCCGTTGGCAATGTTCGCCTGGTCCGTCGGACTCAAGTTGCCTAAATAAGCTGGCAAAGGTCCGGCGCCGTCAGGGTCTGTCGAAACTGGGCAGGTAACTTGCAGGTCGGACCGGCAATTTGAAGCCAGCAGCAGGTTAGCCAGCGTGGTGCGGTCAGCCGGGTTCAGGAACGGGTTGTCGAGACGGGTCCGTTCGCGGAAGTCGGTCGTGCCGCCGGTGCCCTGGTTGAACGACGGACCGGCGTTGTTGCCGAGCGCGTTGACCCGGTTCCACTTGGCTTCGACGAACACTTCGGCTGCGGGCGAGAATTCGTACCGGCCCAGCATGTTGAAGTTGTAGCGTTCGGTGAACGGCAGCACCGAAACGGTCTTGCCTTCACGGCCGGTCTGACCGTTGCTGTTGATGATGCCGCTGTTGATGCCGGTGCCGTAACGGGTGCCGGTCTGCTGGATCAGGCGACCTTCCGGGGTGAAGATATAGGTGCAGCTGAACGCCGCGCCAGCGGTGTTCGGCGCACCGTTGTTGGCGGTCGTCGCGTTGCCGCAAGCGCCAGCATTGGGGATGTTGCGCTGGTTGATCGGAACCAGGCCGCCATAATAGATGGTGGTGCTGCTGATGTTGCGGAAGAACGCGCGGTCGGTGAAGCCGTCACCGCCATTGACCAGGCCAGCCCCGCCATCGGCGTCGATCACCACGAAGGTGTCGTTGGTGCGGAAGGCCGGGACGTCCGAGGCGAAGACGCGCTCGGTCCGGGCATATTCGCCATGCAGGGTGATGTTGCCGCGGCCATCGGCGAAGTTCTTGCCGACCATCGCCGAGAAGTACTGGTTGCCGCCGAACCCGTCCTGGGTGATCCCGGCCTGGCCGCGGAGCTGGATGCCGTCATAGTTGCGGCGCAGCACGAAGTTGACGACCCCGGCGATAGCGTCCGAACCGTAGATCGCGGAGTTGCCGCCGGTGACGATGTCGACCCGTTCGATCAGGTCGTTCGGGATCGAGTTGACGTCGGGCGAGACGGCGTTGTTGAGGATGTCGGCCGCAACGTGGCGACGGCCGTTGACCAGCACCAGGGTGCGCTGGGTGCCAAGGCCGCGAAGATCGAGCAGGTTGAGGCCGGCGATGCCGATGCCCAGGCCCGGGTTCTGCTGGGCAAAGGTGCTGCGCAGCTGGGGCAGGTCGTTCAGGGTGTCACCAACGTTGGTCTGACCCTGTTCGAAGAAGGTTTCGCCGCCGATCGAGGTGATCGGAACGGTCGAGGTCAGGTTCGGACGCGGGATGCGCGAACCGGTGACGATGATCGCATTGGTTTCTTCGCTGTCGCAAACGGTGTTGTTGTTTGCATCGACGCAGGCCTCGGCCGAATCGGCGGGCGCGGCGTCCTGTGCCTGGGCGGCGGTGGCGGTGCCGAATGCGGCGAGCGCGACGGTGGCCAGGCAGGTAGTGGTAGAGAAGGCAGACTTACGGAAAAATTTCATGGCTTTGCCCCTTGGTCCTCTATCCCGGTCAGGGAAGATTCGTTCGGTTAGACTGGGGCCGGAAAGTGCCGGCACAGCCAACAGGTCCTGCGGACAGGACCGGATTCGATTGTGGTGAAAGATGTGTCGCGGGCTGGCAATTGTCGAAAAGGGAAGGTTCTCTTTTCGTGCGAGCTTGTTGTCATTTTGTCACAGCCGCACGCGGTCCTTGACGCTGGGCCGCTGGCGACTTAATCGATCGGTTAAACAAATCCTGGGAAGGACTCGAAGCCATGGCCACTGCCTACATCGTTGATGCCGTTCGCACCGCCGGGGGTCGCCGCGGCGGCCGTCTCGCCGGGATCCACCCGGTTGATCTCGCCGCAGCCACGCTCGATGCGCTGGTCCTGCGCAGCGGGATCGACCCTGCTGCAATCGAGGACGTGATCATGGGCTGCGTCAGCCAGGGCGGCGAGCAGGCCAACCAGGTCGGACGGATGGCGGTGCTGGCGTCGAAGCTGTTGCCGCAATCGGTCCCCGCCGTGACGATCGACCGACAGTGCGGCTCGTCGCAGCAGGCGATTCAGTTCGCCGCGCAGGCCGTTCTGAGCGGAACCCAAGACGTGGTGATCGCCGCCGGGGTCGAAAGCATGAGCCGGGTCCCGATGGGCAGTACCACCATGCTGTTCATGAAGGAAGGGCTGGGCAATTCGCGCTCACCGGGGATCGCCGAGAACTATCCGGGACCGGGCTGGACCCAGTTCGCCGGGGCCGAAATGATCGTCAAGAAGCATGGCTTTACCAAGGATCAGGTCGACCGCTTCGCGCTGACCAGCCACCAGCGCGCCAAGGCCGCCACCGAAAGTGGTGCTTTCAACGCCGAGATCATCCCGATCGAGATCGAAACCCCCGATGGTCCGGCCCAGCACACGATCGACGAAGGCATCCGCATGGATGCGACGCTCGAAAGCATCGCGGCGGTCAAGCTGCTGACCGAGGGCGGGGCGATCACTGCTGCCAGCTCGAGCCAGATCTGCGACGGGGCTTCGGCCGCGCTGATCGTCTCCGAAGCCGCGCTCAAGCGTTACAACCTGACCCCGCTGGCCCGGATCCACAACCTGACGGTCACTGCCGGCGATCCGGTCATCATGCTGGAAGAACCGCTGTTCGCGACCGACCGGGCGCTTGCCCGCGCGGGCATGAAGATCGGCGACATCGACCTTTACGAAGTCAACGAGGCCTTCGCCTCGGTGCCGATGGCCTGGCTCAAGCACACCGGGGCCGACCCGGAAAAGCTCAACGTCAATGGCGGCGCGATTGCGCTCGGCCACCCGCTCGGGGCTTCGGGGACCAAGCTGATGGCGACGCTGCTCCACGGCCTCAAGGCGCGCGGCGGCAAGTATGGTTTGCAGACGATGTGCGAAGGCGGCGGTGTCGCCAACGTCACGATTGTCGAGATGTGCTAATTCCAGAACGGAGAAATTGAAATGATACTCGACAACACCGTCGCCGCTGTGGTCACCGGCGGGGCTTCCGGCCTTGGTGCCGCCACCGCCCGCGCGCTCGCCGCCAAGGGCGTCAAGGTCGCGCTGTTCGACCTGCAGGAAGAAAAGGGCAAGGCGGTCGCCGCCGAGATCGGCGGGATCTTCTGCGAATGCAACGTCACCGACGATGCCAGCGTCGATGCCGCTTTCGCCAAGGCCCGCGAGGCTCACGGGCAGGAGCGGATCCTGGTCAACTGCGCCGGCACCGGCAACGCGATCAAGACCGCCAGCCGCAGCAAGGAAGATGGCTCGATCAAGCACTTCCCGCTCGATGCGTTCAACTGGATCATCCAGATCAACCTGGTCGGCACCTTCCGCTGCATCGCCAAGTCGGCGAAGGGCATGCTGGACCTGGAGC
>CALCQB010000124.1 GCA_937897535.1 uncultured Novosphingobium sp.
CAGACGTGTGCTCTTCCGATCTCCCGCAGGTCGGCAATCAGCCGGCCGATGTTACGATCCATGCCGCCGACCATGCCGGCATACGCAGCCATGCGGTGAGCCAGATCGGCGCGGCGCTCGCGCACGGCCAGGCATGACGCCAGCACCGCCAGTGCCGCGTCCTCGAAATGCTCCTCGAACTTGGCAACGTAGCGCAGGTTCTTGGGGTTATCCTCAAGCGTGAACAGGACCTTCTGCAGGTCCGCCAATTGTGCCAGCCGGTCGTCCGGCCCGCCGGAAAGCCAGGCCGCGATCGTCGCCGCAGCCGCTTGCCCGGTCGCCGCGCCCCATTGCCGATAGGCCGCGAGGCAGCATTCGAGCGCGTCGGTATCGAACACGCCGTCGCTGCACAGGTCGGTCAGGTCCCCGGCGGAGGCATCGCTTGGCAGGCCAATCAACCGCATAACCCCGGCGCGCATCGGCGGTTGCCAGCCAGCTGGTCCTTCCCAAGCCTCGCGCGCCTTGGCGCAGCGCAACAGCCAGGCCGGGACCCGCTCCGGTCCCATCCGGATCGAGAGCTGTTCGAGCGCCGACAGTGTCGCGACATCGTTGCTGCGCTCCGCCTCCAGCAGCAGTTCGGCCAGCACCTCGCGCAGCAGCAGGTCGCGGTCGCGGTCTTCCATCACCTTGACCCCGGGCAGCAGCCCGGCCTCGCTCGGGAAAGCCGAAAGCAACCACTGGGCAAAGGCGTGGATCGTATCGATCCGCAGGCCGCCGCCGGGGCAATCGAGCACCGCTGCAAACAGCCGCCGCGCGCGCTCTTGCGCTTCGGGGCCAAAGTCAGCCCCAATTGCCCGCAGGTCCTGCGCCAGCGCAACCGAATCTGCCCGCACCCACCGCGCCAGCACTTCATTGATCCGGGTCGCCATTTCGGTCGCGCCGGCCTTGGTAAAGGTCAGGCACAGGATCTGACCGGGCGCAACATCGCCTTGCAGCAGCAGCCGCAGCACGCGGGCCGACAGCACCTGGGTCTTGCCGGTTCCGGCCGAGGCCGACAGCCAGACCACCTCGCCCGGATCGACCGCCGGGTGCTGCTGATCGGTCAGCGGAAACAGCCGGCTCATTCCTGCACCTCGCTGCGGGCCTGCCATTCGTCGAGCCGCATCAACTGGTCGTAGTCGTTGTACCCGCCCAGGTCGGGGTTGAGCCGCGCGACAAATGGCTCATCGCCCTTGATCCAGGTCTCGATCGCCTCGAGCAGATAGCGTTGGGTTTCGATCAGGAATTCGTCGCGCGGAATCCCGGCCTTGCGTCCCTCGGCGACCGGCTCGTAGACATAGCCGAACCCGGTCGCGCTCTTGTCGCTCTTGCCGAATGACCAGTATTCGAACCCGTCGGGCATCCCCGACACATCCTTGAAGCCCTTGGCCGCCGCGATCAGGCCGAGCGAGCCGAGCTGCAGCGCAAAGCCGTCCTTGACCTGCCCGCCCGATGGCGGCTTGCCGGTCTTGTAATCGACCACCACCAGCCGCCCATCGGCGCGGCGGTCAATCCGGTCGGCGCGGCCGTGGATCTTGACCCCGGCCAGGACCATTTCGCCGCGAATCTCGCTGGCGAGGACTTCGCGTCCATCCCCGGCGTCGCGGCCGATCTCGGCGTCGATCCACTCGAGCGCCCGGGCCAGCCGCGGCCACCACAGCCCGCGCGTAACGATATGGGCCTGCATCGCGGCAAGCTCTTCCTGCGCGATCGCGACCAGTTCGCCGGCCCCGCCCCCGGCCTTGTGCCAGCGTTCCATTACTGCGTGGACCACCGTGCCCTGCCAGGCGGCGCTGGGCAGCGCATCAAGCCCGTCGAGCCGCCGCAGCCGCAGGATCGCGCTGGCATAGAACTGATAGGGGTCACCGCGCAGCCGGTCGATTGCCGTAACCGCCAGCGGCACATCGCGCTGGACCGCGCTCGGCCGGGGTTCGGGCCGGGGATAGGCCGGACCTTGCGGCATTGCATCGATCGCGCGGGCCAGCGCCACGGCGGCGGTTTCGCGGTGGTTGGCGGCAAGCTCGCCGAGCATCGCCTCGACCCGCAGCACGAACCGGCTCGGGATCACCGGCCCGCCCTCGTCGCGCTGGGCCCAGCTCAGCACCACTTCGGGCGCGCCGAGCGCTCCGGCAAGGTCATGCGCGGCGAGGCCAATCCGGAACTCACCGGCCGGCACCCCCAGCGCGCGCAGCACTGGCGGCGGCAGGCTCGGCTCGGGGCTCGGCGCGGCGGGCCAGGTGCCCTCGGTCAGCCCGGCGCAGATCACCAGATCGGCCCGGCTCATCCGCGCCTCGAGCAAGCCATAGATCGCCACGCGCGGGTGCCCGCCCCACGGCGGCCGGACCGGAACGCGGTCCATCGCGTCGCGCAGCACGGCGGGCAGGTCCTGCACTGCGAGCCGGGTTCCGGCGGCATCGGCAGCGGCGCGCAGTTCGACCAGCCAGGCCGACAGCGCGCGGCCATCGGCCTCGCTCCACAACCGGTCGCCGCACAGCGCCTCCCCGGCGGTGGCCAACCGGCCAAGCGCGTCGCCCAGTGCGATATCGCCTTCACCCGGGAACAGCGGCGCGAGCACTTGCTCGACCCCGCTCCACCATTCGGCGATGGCTGCACCGCGCCCGCGCCGGTCCTGCTCGCGGATTACCTCGCCGAGCGGTCCAAGCCCCGGCGTCGGGCGCGGACCGCGCAGCGCCAGATCGAGCGCGCGGGCGTTGTCGAGCCAGGCCGCCCGCCCCTCGCCCGCTCCAACCAGCGGATGGGTCAGCATGGCCAGCAAGGGCACCGGCGCGGCGTCGTCAGCCGCCACTTCGGCCAGCAGCAGCAAGACCCGCCCCGCAGCGGCCTGCGGCAGCGGGCGACCGGCGGTATCGTCGGCAACCACGTCCCAGCGCTTCAGGTGCGCGATCACCCGACCGGCCAGCCCCCGGTCCGGGGTAACCAGCGCGATCCGCTTTTGCGGCACTTCGAGCGCCTGGCGGATCAGCAGGGCCACCGCTTGCGCCTCTTCGCCGGGATGGGCGCTTTCCATCAGCCTGACGCCAGTCAGGCGGCGCTGTTCCGCTTTCAGGCTGACCCAGCCGGCACTGCCTTCGGGCGGCAGGAACAGGTTGGAGATCGCGCGGCTGCGTTCGGGCGGCGCGGCGGCCAGCCCGGCCCGGTGCCACGGATCGACCTCGGCGCGGCCCACCCCCATCCGGTTGAGCAGCAGCTTGAGATGATACTGCGGGTGCGCCAGGGCATCGTCCGCACCGAAGGCCGGCTCGCCATCTTGCGCGGGTATCCCGGCACTGCCGAGCGAGTCCCAGACCGCCTGATCGAGCGCGAGATCGAGATCGGGCAGGATCACCGCACCTTGCGGCAGCTCGGCCACCACGCGCAGCAGCCTGGCGAGCGCGGGCGAGGCGCTGGTGATCCCGGCCGCTACCACCGGATGCGGCGGCGGCGCGTCCTGCCAGCGCCGCGCGGCATGTTCGAACAGGCGGTTGCGGCGCTCGGGCGGATCGACTTCACCACGCTCCGCCAATTCGGCCAGCCAACGCGCCTGGACCAGGGCAAAGGTGCGGGTTGAGGCCTGCCAGTGGCTCGCCAGATCGCCGACGATTCCGGCAATCCGGTCCTGCAACAGATCACCCAGTTCGAGCCCTTCGACCGCCAGCCGGTCCATCGTCCGTCCGCTCTCGAACGCCAGCCGCAGCAGGCCGGGAGCCTTGGGAGCATCCTTGCCGAGTTCCGCGCGCAACAGTTCGGCCAGCCGCAGCCAGCGCCTGGTCGGGTCGGCGGCCGGAGGAATGTCAGCGCCCGCGCCGAGCGGATCGAGCAGCGGACCAAGCGTTTCGTCGAGATCGAGATCGCCGACCGTGGCCATCCGCGGCAGCAGCATCGCCCCGCCCGACAGCCGCACGAACGCCTCGGTCACGATCCGAACGGCGCGGCTCGACGGCAACAGCAGGGTCAGCCGGGCGAGGCCGAGGTCCTTGTCGGCGTAACGCGGGATCAGTCCGGCGACCAGCGCATCGGCAAAGCCGCGGTGCGCAGCGATCGAATAGACGTTCGGCGGGCGGCGCTCAGCCACCGGAAAGGTGCGCCTCGGCCGGGGCTATCGCTTCGGGGGTGCCCATGTCGAACCATTCGCCGCGGTGCTCGACGCCGAATAGCCGGCCCTCGGCGATCGCGCGCTCCCACAGCACCATCGTGCTGAACGGCCCCTCGAGCGCGTCGCGCAGCAGACGGTGCGAGACGATCTGGGCACCGATGTAGATTGTCGGCGCGCTGTCCTCGTCCGGTCCGCGGCGGCGCAGACGGCCGTCCGCTTCAAGGTGGAAATCGCCCTTGCCGCGATGCTGGAATGCGCGCTCCTTCGGCACCACAAGCAGCAGGGCATCCATCCGCTCCGGGTCCCACTTGTCCGACAGATCAAGCAGGGTATTGCGCCGCCCATCGATCCAGATGTTGTCGCTGTTGAGGCAATAGAACGGATCGGGCAGCAGCCCGGCGCGCCAGGCCTTGATCATTCCGCCGCCGGTCTCGAGCAATTGCTCGCGCTCGTCCGAAAAGACGAATTCCGGGTGGTCACGCCCGGTCAGGTAAGTCTCGATCTGGTCGGCCAGATAGTGGACATTGACCACCGCGCGCTCAATCCCGGCGTCGGCCAGATGCTCGATCATGTAGTCGATCAAGGCTTTGCCGCCGACCTCGATCAACGGTTTGGGGGTAGCGGCGGTGAGCGGCAGCATCCGCTTGCCCAGCCCGGCGGCCATGACCATCGCGGTGTCCGAAACCAGCGTACCCTGGCTCATACCGGCCATTCACCGCCGCCCGCTTCGCGCAGCGCGGCCGGGATATTGTCATCGAACCAGGCCGCGATCGGGGCCAGCACCGGGTGAGTCAGGTCGCGCTCGAGCAGGGCCCAGACCCGCGGGATATAGTCGAGGTACTTCGGCTTGCCGTCGCGCTTCCACAGCCGCACGAAGATCCCGACAATCTTGGCGTTCCGCTGCGCCCCGAGCCGGGCATAGTCGGCGAGGAAATCCGCCCCTGCCCCGGTCTGGCTGACGTAATAGTCGAACATTTCGGCTTCGAGCTCGGGCGAAACGTCGCGGCGAGCGTCCTGCAGCAACGAGACCAGATCGTAGGCCGGGTGGCCGTTGAGCGCGTCCTGGAAATCGAGCAGACCCTGGGTGCGCAGCGAGCCCAGCAGCATGATGTTCTCGGCATGGTAATCGCGCAGCACGCAGACCCCGGGGCGCTGGCGCGGCAGCATTTCAGCCAGCACCTTTTCCCACGCCGTGATGTAACCCGGCCCGTCAACGCTCAGGCCTTGCGCCGGGCAGTACCATTCGGTCAGCAACTTCGCCTCGCGCACGTACTCGCTCATCGAATAGTCAAGGAACGGTCCGGGCGGCAGGCGGTGCAACGCGGTCAGCGCATCGATCGCCGCGCGGTAGATCTCGGCCTCGTCCGCGGGCCATTCGTCGAGGTATTCGCGCATCCGGATTTCGCCGAAATCCTCCAGCAGGACCAGTCCGCGCGCCGCGTCTTCGGCCAGTATCTGGGGCGCACGCAGGTTGTTGGCATCTAGCCATTTGGCCGCGCGCAGGAACGGCCCGGTATCCTCGTGCGGCGGCGGCGCGTCCATCAGCATCGCGGTCTGCTCACCGCGCCGGATCCGAAAATAGCGGCGGAACGAAGCGTCGCCGGCCAGCGGCTCGATTACGGCGTCCCCCCATCGGGCGCTGGCAAGGAAGGCTTCGACGCCGTCAGGCAGATTGTCGCTCATCCGATCCGTCCTAGCCAATCGCGGCCCGGTTCGACAATCGCAATCCGCCCCATTTCCGCAGTTTCGAGCCGGATCGACAGGCAGCCCGGCTCGTGCGTGAAGCCACCGGCCATTTCCGGCCATTCCGCCAGCAACGCCGCGCCCTGGCGGTAATCGTCGAGCCCCAGCTCCTCGGCCTCTTGCGGGTGCTTCAGCCGATAGAAATCGGCGTGCACCAGCGGCAGCCGCAGCGCGGGGGGATCGTAAGTCTCGATAATCGCAAAGCTGGGCGAAGGAACCTCGCCGTGATGGCCCAGCGCAGCAATGATCGCGCGGGCCAGGGTGGTTTTCCCCGCTCCCAGCCCGCCGGAAAGCGCCACGACATCGCCCACGCGCAGCGCCGCCGCGATCCGCGCGCCGAACCGCTCCATCGCGGCCAGATCGGGAAGGTCCACCGTCACGGGAGTTCGACGATCGCCGCCGTACCCTGCCCCGGCTCGCTCATCAGTTCGAGCGAACCACCGTGCGCCTCGATCAGCTGGCGGGCGAGTGGCAGGCCCAGGCCCTGGCGACGCTCTACCCCTTTGCCATCGGCGCTGACCTTGATCCCTTCGAGCGCACGGGCCAGCGTCGCCGGGTCCATCCCCGCGCCATTATCGGAAATGACCAGCCGCGCCTTGCCCTTGTGCGCGCCAAGTTCGACCAGCACCCGCCCGCCCGGCGACGTCGCTGCGACCGCATTGTCGATCAGATGCCCGACCGCCCGGCCCAACCGGCGGCGATCGCCTTCGAGCCGCCCGGCGCTCTTGTCGCCGCGCAGGTCGAGTGTCAGCCCGGCAGCCTTGATCCGCTCGGCCCGGTCCTCGACCAGCTTGGTCACGAACGGCAGCAGTTCGATCTCCTCGCGCGCCAGCGGCAGCATCCCGGCCTCGCTCTGCGACAGGTCGAGCACGCTTTCGATCTGCTCGCCCAGCCGTTCGACCGATTGCAGGATCGCGCCGACATAGTCCTTGCCGCTGTCCGTAAGTTCGCCGCCCAGCCCGGCTTCGAGCAATTCGGCAAAACCGCCGATTGAAGTCAGCGGGGTGCGGAATTCATAGCTCATGTTGGCGAGGAACCGGGTCTTCATCGCGTCGGCTTCCTCGAGCGCGGCGGCGCGCTGCTTGAGCGCTTCTTCGGCCTTCTGCGAGTCGGTGATGTCGAGCACGGTCAGCAGGCCATTGCCATCGGGCAGCGGGACCCCGGCAAATTCCAGCGTCCGCCCATCGGCCAGCACCGCGCGGCCGCCGGTCTGCTTGCGGTCGAGCGTCGCGGCCCGGACCACGTCGCCTACGGATTTGACGCGGGTCGGCTTGGCCAGCTTGCCGGCAATCTGCTTGAGCAGGTCCTCGATCCGGGGATGCTCGTCGAGGAAGGCGTCGTCGAGCCCCCAGTCAGCGGCGAAACGGCGGTTCCACAGCTGCAGCCGCCCATCGGGGGCAAACACCGCGAGCGATTCGAACAGGCTGTCGAATGTCGCCGTCCGGGTCCGCAGCAGAGTGTCGCGGGCGGCAGAAAGCTGGAGCTGCTCGGTCCGGTCCTCGGCGATCAGCATCAGGCCGCCATCGGGCAGCGGCTGGGCGACGATCCGCAAGTGCGTTCCGTCGGCCAGCATCCAGGCCTCTTCCTGCGGGGTGCTGGCGGTGAACCAGCCGGCTCGCTCGCGCCGCCAGGCCGGAAAGTCGCGCGCTTCGGGCACCCGCCCGGCATCGCGGGCCAGATCGAGCAACCGCTCAAACTGCGGCGGATCGAGCAGTACGGTGCTTTTCAGCGCGAAGATCCGCTGGAACGGTGGATTGGCAAAGGTCATCCGCCGCTTGGCATCGAACTGCGCGACCCCGGCGGACAGCTGGTCGTGCATAGTCCGCTGGGCCTCGCGGAAGGCGCGCAGGGTCCGCGACAACTCTTCCATCTCTTCGACATCGACCGCGTAACCGGCGATCCCTTCCTGCCCCAACGGCAGGTCGGACACGCGCAGAGTGCGGCGCTGGCCGTCGATCGTGGCCGAAACCATCCGCTCGATCGGCAGCTGCTTGCTCGCGGCCTGCAGCGCGATCTGCCGAGCGGTTAGCCCATCGACGCTTTCGATCAGTTCTACCCCGGCCTCGGCGACTTGCCGGGCATCCTCACCCGCCACCGCCCGGACATAGGCCTGGTTGACCAGCCGCAGTGCGCCGTCGGGGCCGCGGAACCACATCGGCATCGGCGCAGCCTCGATCAGCCCGACCAGCGCCCCGAAATCATCCCGCGCGCGCGCCGCCTCATCGCGCAGCTGGACCAGCTCGCTCTCGCTGTCGGAAAAGTCGAACACCCAGACCAGCGCCGCTCCGCCCGGCGAAACCTGCGGATCGGCGAGATGCCCGCGCAGCGCCAGGCTGCGCTTCGAGCCACGCGGGGTGGCGACCATCCGGAACGGCGCGGCGGTGCGCTGGCAGCGCCGGACCGCTTCGGTCAGCTCGCCCAGCTGTTCGGTGGTAAGACCTCCGCCGCCGCCATCGATCCGTCCGCCGTCAAGCTCGGTCAGGAACTGCGGGACTTTCTCCAGCCCCAGCCAGTTGGCCAGCCGCTGCGGGGCTTCGATTTTGCCATCGGCGCGGACCAGCAGCGGCAGGGCTGGGCTCTCATCGACCATCCGCGCCAGCCGCCGGGCATGGCGCTGCCCGGCTTCGGCCCGCCGCTCTCGCCGCCGGGCCGCGACAACCGCGACCAGCGCCGCAACGGTCCAGGCCGCCAGCAGCAGCCCGAGCAGAGCCAGCGCGGAGGGGGAAAACGTCATGCCTTCCAGCTATGCGTGGCAAGCGGCAATGGCAAGGTGCGCCTTCGTGTCATCCCCGCGCAAGCGGCGAACGCTGGCCGAACAGCGCGAGCCGTGCGGCCAGCGGTCCCCGGTCGAGCCGGGGACGACGCCTGCATCAATAGCGGTAGTGATCCGGCTTGAACGGCCCGGCCGCCGGCACACCGATATATTCGGCCTGGCGCGGGGTCAGCTTGCTGAGCTTCACGCCGAGCTTTTCCAGATGCAGCGCCGCGACCTTTTCGTCGAGGTGCTTGGGCAGAACGTAGACTTCGTTCTTGTACTGCGCCGGATTGGTGAACAGCTCGATCTGCGCCAGCGTCTGGTTGGTGAAGCTCGACGACATCACGAAGCTGGGGTGACCCGTGGCGCAGCCCAGGTTCACCAGGCGGCCCTTGGCGAGCATGATGATCTGCTTGCCGTCGGGGAATTCGACCAGGTCGGTGCCCGGCTTGACTTCGGTCCACTTGAAGTTCTGCAGCGCGGCGACCTGGATCTCGCTGTCGAAGTGGCCGATGTTGCAGACGATGCTCATCGGCTTCATCGCACGCATGTGATCGACGGTGATCACGCCTTCGTTGCCAGTCGCGGTGACGAAGATGTCGCAGCGGGTGACCGCTTCTTCCATCGTGACGACTTCATAGCCTTCCATCGCCGCCTGCAGCGCGCAGATCGGATCGACTTCGGTGACCATCACCCGTGCGCCGCCCTGGCGGAGCGAAGCGGCGCTGCCCTTGCCGACATCGCCGAACCCGGCGACGCAGGCGACCTTGCCGGCCAGCATCACATCGGTGGCGCGGCGGATCGCGTCGACCAGCGATTCCTTGCAGCCATAAAGGTTGTCGAACTTCGACTTGGTGACCGAATCGTTCACGTTGATCGCGGGGAACGGCAGCTTGCCATCCTTGGCGATCTGGTAAAGCCGGTGAACCCCGGTGGTGGTCTCTTCCGAGACGCCCTTGATGTGCGCGACCGACATGGTCAGGTAGCCCGGCTTGGCCTTGAGGAACGCGTTGAGCGCGCGGACGAATTCGATTTCTTCCTCGTTCGAAGGCTCGAACAGCTTCTCGCCCGCTTCGACCCGTGCGCCCCACAGCGCGAACATCGTGGCATCGCCGCCGTCGTCGAGGATCATGTTGGCGGTGAGGCCGGTGCCGTCATCCCAATCGAAGATCGAGCCGACATAGTCCCAGTATTCGGCCAGGCTCTCGCCCTTGACCGCGAAGACCGGAATCCCGGCTGCGGCAATCGCGGCGGCGGCGTGGTCCTGGGTCGAAAAGATGTTGCAGGTTGCCCAGCGGACTTCAGCGCCCAGTGCGATCAGCGTCTCGATCAGCACGGCGGTCTGGATCGTCATATGCAGCGAACCGGTAATCCGCGCGCCCTTGAGCGGCTGGCTCGCGCCGAATTCCGCGCGCAGAGCCATCAGCCCCGGCATTTCGGTTTCGGCAATGTTGATTTCGGCGCGGCCAAAATCGGCCAGTCCGATGTCGGCGATTACATAGTCATTTGCTTTGGCCACGGTGGTGGGCTCCTGTCCTGTCTCAAATCGGTGCCGACCAAACGAACAGGGCGACGCCGAACCGACGCCGCCCTTAGCGACTTGCCGCAGGAGAGGCAAATATAACGATATCTTTATATCACGGGCGGAAGGAGCGCGCGTCCGCTTGCGACCCTTGCTGGTTCACGCGCTCCTTCCGCGTCCGGCCATCGAACCTGCCCCCAAGCCCGTTCGCCGAACAGTTCGCTTATTTGGGCATCCAGGCGAGCTGGCGCGGGCCGGTGTCGAGCAGAGCATCGGCCGCTTCGACCAGCGGGGCCACGCCGCGCATGTCGGCCAGGGTGCGGGTAACCTGCTTGAGCTGGCCGCAGCCGAGCCAGGGGTGGCCGCCGCCGTAATCGTTGGCCATCTGCACGCTCAGCTTGTCGAGCGCGCGATTCGCGCCGGCCGGGCCATAGCGACGCGACATATCGGCCTTCAGCGTGTTGCTGGCGGCGTTGAGTGTCCCGAGGTGATTGGTGGTAAAGCGGCCATAGTCTGACTGGAAGTTGTCCGGCCCCTTGCGGCAGCGCAGGCCGGTGACCATTAGCATGATATCGAGCCGACGCAGCTTTTCCGACTGGCTCATGCCCGCTGCGGCGCTGACCGGCATGGCTAGAACGACCGATGCAGCGGCAAGCCCGGCCGCGACCCCTTTGGCGAATCTCATGATGCAGTCTCCCGGCGGGCTGGTCCCCGCAACCAGGAAGATCGCGCATTCGGTTTACCCATTCTTAAAGCGGGGCAGTAAAGCGATATTAACCATGGCCTCTGCGCCTTGCCCCGCCGCGCGGTGCCCCTATATGATGCGACGGACTCGCAAGTTCCCGATCCAAGGAGAGACGCAATGACGATCGCAGTTGGCGACAAGCTACCCGATGTGAAACTGGTCAAGGCAACCGAGGCTGGCCCCGAAGCGGTCCAGGCCGCCGATTACTTCGCCGGCAAGCGCGTTGCGCTGTTTTCCGTCCCCGGAGCCTTCACCCCGACCTGCTCGGCCAAGCACTTGCCGGGCTTTGTCGAGAAGGCCGATGAACTGAAGGCCAAGGGCATCGACGAGATCGCCTGCACCGCCGTCAACGATCCGTTCGTGCTCGGCGCGTGGAACAAGTCCGGCGGCAGCGCCGATGTCACCATGCTGGCGGATGGCAACGGCGACTTCGCCGAAGCGCTGGGCCTGACCATGGACGGCAGCGCCTTTGGCCTTGGCAAGCGCGGCCAGCGCTTTTCGATGGTGAT
>CALCQB010000125.1 GCA_937897535.1 uncultured Novosphingobium sp.
CGGTGTAGCCGCGCGCCGCCAGCGCATCGGCCACCTTGAAGCCCTCCTGCTCGATCGAGACGAATTGGTAGCCGCCGCCGGGAACCACGATCACCGCCTTGCCATTGGCCTTCCCGGCTTTGGGCAGCACCGGATAGAGCGCCGGGCAGGTGACGTTGCGGACATTGGTCTGCTCGAACATCCGCTCCCACTGCTCGGCATTCTGGCAGGGCCCGGCCAGCAGCGGCTGCGACGGGCGCAGCACCGGCTGCACCGTTTCGGGCGGCGGCGGCATTTGCGCGGCGGCGGGCAGGGTGGTGCAGAGGGCAGCGGCGGCGAGCAACAGGCGCTTCATGGGCAGGTCTTTCCTCAAAACATCGGATGGGGGTTGGCGGATTTTTCGGGCATCGGCTGGAGAATGTCCCAGTGCTCGACGATCTTGCCGTCCTTCAGGCGGTAGATGTCGGCCACGGCCGCGCCCCTGGTGTTCGGATCGCCGCGCCCGAACAGATGGATTACGGCGAGGTCGCCGTCGACCACGATCCGCTTGACCTCGAACTCGGCGCCGGGGGCGGAGAACATCGGGGCAAGCGCGGCTACGGCGGCATCGCGGCCGTCGGCGATGCCGGGATTGTGCTGGATATAGCCGGGCACGACATGGGCTTCGAAGGCCCGCTTGACGTCCTTTTCGGCGTAGAAAATTTGTGCGAAGTCGGTGATAACCTTACGATTGAGCTCGGTATTATCGGTAGGCGCGGTTGAGCAGGCGCTCAGCAGCGCCAGCGCGGACAAGGCAAACGTCGTCTTCTTCATGGTGTCCCTTCCTCGCGTAGGGTTCGAATGGTTTCGACCTTGTCCTGGTCGATCCGAAAGGTACCCACCAGCCAGGCCATGGCGCCGCCCGCCACGATGATCAGGGCGGTGACGAACCAGGCGAGCTGGCGGACTTTTTCTGCCGGCATCTGGTCCAGCGGAAGGCCCGCCGGAAAATCGATCAGACCCAGGAATGATCCGCCTAGCAGCGCGACTGCGCCGCTGCCGACCTGCAGGCCGATGAACATGAAACTGGCGACGATCCCCTGGGCCGGGCGGCGTGTGTTGGCTTCGTGCTCGTCACCGATCTCGTACGTCGTGATGTTGAAGGGAACGACATAAAGCCCGTAGCTGAGCCCGCCGAGAAACCGGGCGGCAACGATAAACGCTCCCATCGCCTGGGTTCCGGCGGCGGGTGCCAGCCCGACCAAGGGCACCAGCACCGCGCCGCTCAGTGCGCAGAAGAACCCGATCAGGCCCAGCATCATTGCGCGGCGGGTGCCGACCAGCCGGGTGAACGGGGCGGCTAGGAACATCGCCAGCAGCGTTCCCAATGTCGCGCCGACCTGCACCGTCGGGGTCCAGGTGTGATCGAGCTGCCAGAAATAGGTCGAAAGGTGGAGATTGAACTGGTTGATCACCGAATTGACGAACAGCACGAGGAAGGCGACGCACAGCAACCTGCCGATGTTCGGCGTGATCCGGATCGCCTCCCAGAACGCGCGCAAAATGCCGCCCTCGATGGTCGGTTCGGCCAGCCTTGCCGCCACGTCCGCGGCTTCTACACGGCGTCCCGCACGCAAGGTCCCCAGTGCGCCGATCAGCATCAAGGTTCCACCCAGCAGGCTGACGAACAATCCGAATGGTGCGTAAGGTGCCGGGTTAAGCTGCGCGCGTGCGAAGCCCGGCGTTTCGACGAAGAATGCCGCGAAAGCGATCACCGGGACCGAGAGGATCACCAGCTGATTGCCCATATTGCGCATGACCGCAATCAAGCGGCGTTCGCCTGCGTCGCTGCTCAGCTCGCCGCCGAGCGCATAGGCAGGGACGGTCCAGAACGAAATGCCGCAGCGCGCCAGCAGCCCGGTGCCCAGCAGCCAGCCGAGGATCTGCATCTGGCTCATGCCCTGCGGGGGAGAGAATACCCCAAGAATGCCGATCATGAACGGGAGGATCGCAGCGAACATCAGCGTATGTCGCCGCCCGAAGCGCGCCCCGGTCATCCGGTCAGACAGCGCGCCGATCCATGGATCGACCACCGTATCAAACACGATGATCACCGCGATCGCGACGCCCAGCAGCCAACCGTTGAGCCCGACGACCTGGGCATAGAAGAACAGGACGAAGAAATCCCACGCAAAGGATTTGAGCAGCTCGGGCATGGAGCAGACCATCCACGCCAGCCGTTCGGGCCAGGACAGGCGCTGCTTCAAGGGCTGGGCTGGTGCCACGGCTGCATCTCCCGATCAGGCGCGGTCACTGCCGTCGCCTTAAATTAGAATCAGGATTATTAAATGCGCCAGCGTGATTGTCAATCGGCGCGGAAGTAGGCCAGCACCATCCGCGCCATCTGGCGCTTCATCAGGGTCCAGTCGTAGTTGTGGACCGCCTCACCGCTCGACCCCAGGCTGAGCTGCCGGGCCAGGGTGGCGAAGATGATATGGTAAGCCGACTGCGCCTTGAGCTTGTGGTCGGAGCCGCCGAACTCGGCGGAATGGGCCAGCATCGCGTTGGTCGCGTTGGTTTCGGCGCGCAGCGCGCTTTCCTTGCCCGGCGCGGAAACCTGCGGATCGCTGGCCGCGCGCTCCATCGTCAGGCGCAGCAGCGGGGCGTGGCGGCGCAATACCTCGGCATAACCCTCGACATAGGCCGGAACGAAGCTGGTCAGATCCTTGCAATCGCGCTCCAGCCGGGCCAGCAATTCGTCTTCATCTTGGGCGAGCACTTCCAGTGCCTCGGCAATGACGCCGCGGACCAGGTTGTCCTTGCTTTCGAACCGCAGGTAGATCGAACCGATCGAAACCTGGCCGCGTTCG
The DNA here is from genome assembly GCA_937897535.1 of uncultured Novosphingobium sp. Taxonomy (GTDB): domain Bacteria; phylum Pseudomonadota; class Alphaproteobacteria; order Sphingomonadales; family Sphingomonadaceae; genus Novosphingobium. The sequence goes on from CALCQB010000125.1 coordinate 2,829, forward strand.
CTCACTTCCTGAAGGGTGAATTCCTCGCTGCCACGATCGAGCATCAGTTCGCGCCCGGCAGCCAGCATCCGTTCAAGCGAGGCTTTCGATCGCCCCTGTTGCGGCTTGCGGCTGACATCCCCCACCGCAAAGGCCGGTCCGGTGCTCTTTTTTCTCAATCCACCTGCCATCTCGGGGCCCCGTTCCAATCCGTCGCGGCGCTCATGCGCCATACACGGGCAAAGATAAACCGCGTTTCGCTTCGAAACCAATTCCGGCGCGCCAGCTTTTCGTCAGGGCGAACAGGTTCATACCGCCGCCGCGCGGCCGCGACCGGCCAGATGGAGGACAAAGGCGAGTGCACCTGCCCCTAGTCCGACCACCCCGGCAATCAGGAAGGCGCCCTGCATAGACCCGGTCTGCGCATCGAGCGCGTGAACCAGCCGGGGCGATTGCGATTGGGCCAGGAAGAAGGCAGCAGTCCACACCCCCATTCCCAGTCCGCGGTGAGCGAAATCGAACTTGGTTTGCGCCCAGCTGATCAGGGTAGGCACGGTCATTCCGGCAGCGGTCTGCTGGAACACCAGCGCCAATGCCATGCCGCTGGCCGTGGTGGCGAGGCCCATTCCAGCGAGGCCACCGCCCAGCAGCAACAGGAACGTCCCGATCAGTACGCGATGTCCGGCGCTCGCCAGCAGGCGAAACACAAAGGCACCAGCCAGAATGAAGAACTGCGGCACGAAAATGATCTGCGCATAGGCGCGCGAATCGTTGACCCCGACGTCGGCAAACACCAGCGCGCCGTTGATGATGAAGACGTAATAGAGCAACGAGGCGAAGAAGGTCAGCCCGGCGATCTGCGCCAGCGCCAACCAGGGAACCGGCGGCTTGGACATGGCCGGGCTGGCTGCGACCTGATCTGCAGCCGCTTCGCGCCGGGCCGGTTCGAACAGCCAGACGAACATCGCCGCCCAGATCGGGAAGGCCACCAGATAGACGTAGAACACTCCGTTCCATTGCAACGTGGTGGCGTAACCGACGATCAGCGCGACGATCCCGGCCAGGAATGGCCCCAGCAGGCCTTGCAGGAACAGCCAGTTCTTGCGCCCCTTGTCGTCCCAGTAATCTCCGATCAGCGTGTTCACCACGGTCAGGATCCCGGCCTCGGACACGCCCAGCAGCAGACGCGAGGCATAGATATGATCGAGATCATTGAGGAACAGCGGAGCCGCCCCGAAGAACCCGTACAGCGCGGTGCAAAACAACAGCATCGGCCGCCGTCCGAACCGGTCGACTAGCAGCCCGGCAAACGGGGCGAGGAATGCCATGGTCAGGCCCGGAGCACCGATCATCGCCGGCACCTTGGCCCGCGCCTCGGGGTCATTGACGAAGTGCTGGATCATCGTCGGAACCGCGGGTCCCATCGCAACGATCGCGATGATCGGCAGGAAAGCGGCAATGACGATCGTTATCCCTTGCGGACGCAGCGTCAGATCGCGAAAGAAGGCGCTCAGCTTGTTCATCGACTCTCCCCGCCGCCGACTTGTAGTTTCATCGCGGCTTGACGGAGCGGGCTTTAGCAAACTAGAACTGATATTACAAATACAACCGTTGGGAGTTTGAGATGCGGCGTTTGCGGATGGGCATGATCGGGGGCGGACCAGGCAGTTTCATTGGCCCGATTCACCGGATCGCCGCCGAACTTGACCGCGAGATCGAACTGGTCGCCGGGTGCTTTTCCAGCGATGCCACGCGCAGCGCCGAGGCGGGGGCAAGCTACCGGATCGATCCGGCGCGGGCCTATCCCGGCCTCGACGCGATGTTTGCGGGCGAGAAGGCTCGCGCCGACGGGATCGATTTCGTCTGCGTGGTCAGCCCCAACCATCACCACTTGCCCGCCGCCCGCGCCGCGCTCGCCGCCGGGGTGCCGGTGATCAGCGACAAGCCCGCCACCGCGACGCTCGCCGAAGCGCGCGAACTGGTGGATTGCGTGGCCAGGGCGGGACTGCCCTACGGCCTGACTCACACCTATTCGGGCTATCCGCTGGTGCGCGAAGCACGGGCGCGGATTGCGGCCGGGGCGCTGGGCAAGATCCGCAAGGTCGTGGTCGAATATCCGCAGGGCTGGCTGGCTGGCGAGGCCGAGGGCAAGCAGGCCGAATGGCGGACCGATCCGGCCAAGTCCGGCCCCGGCGGTTGCATCGGCGATATTGGCACCCACGCCTTTCAACTGGCCGAATTCGTGACCGGGCTGAAAGTCACCGAACTGCTCGCCGATCTTGGCGCCGTGGTGCCGGGGCGGCTGGTCGATGACGACTGCTCGGTGTTCCTCCGGTTCGAGAATGGCGCGCGCGGCGTGCTGCTCGCCAGCCAGATCGAGGTCGGCGAATTGAACGGCCTGCGGATCCGGGTCTATGGCGAGACTGGCGGCCTCATCTGGAAGCAGGAAGTACCCAACACGCTGACGATCAACACCATCGACGGACGGACCGAGATCGTCCACGCTGGCGGTTCGCAGCTTGGCCCCGCCGCGGCCAGCCGGACCCGCACCCCGGCCGGTCACCCCGAGGGCTATCTCGAAGCCTTCGCCAACATCTACCGCGATTTCGCCGCCGTGCTGCGGGGGGAAAGCGCGCCGCTGCTGCCGGGCGTCGAGGATGCGCTGCGCGGCATGACCTTTATCGACACCGCCGTTGCCGCCAGTCGTGACCGGTCCGGCTGGGTGCCGCTGACCGTCTGAGGGAACCGACCCGATGGAGATCGATTGAGATGAAGCGCCACCTGACTGCCGCCGCCGCCGCGCTGATTCTGGCCAGTTCGGCCGGGGGGCAGCCCACCGGTTGGCGCGATCTCAACCACAACGGGCGGCTCGATCCCTACGAGGATGCGCGCCAGCCCGTCAACGCCCGGGTCGCCGACCTGCTCGCGCAGATGACGCTGGAGGAGAAGGCCGGGACCCTGCTGCACGGCACCTTGCCGGCGGTCGATTCGCCGTTCGGGGCTTCGGCCAAGGGCTATGACCTGCCCGGGGCGAACAAGCTGGTCAGCGGGGCCCATATCACCAGCCTGATCACCCGGCTGAGCATGACCCCGGCCGAACTGGCCGAACAGAACAATGCCGTTCAGAAGGTCGCCGAAGGTGCGCGGCTGGGCATACCGCTGACGATCAGCACCGATCCGCGCCACCACTTCATCGAAATGGCCGGCGCTTCGAGCCGGGCCAAGGGCTTTTCGCTATGGCCCGAGCCGATCGGCCTGGCCGCGCTTGATGATCCCGCGCTGGTCCGCGATTTCGCCCGGATCGCCGCCCGGGACTACCGCGCGGTCGGGATCCACATGGCCCTGTCGCCGATGGCCGACCTTGCGACCGAGCCGCGCTGGCCGCGGATATCGTCGACCTTCGGGTCCGATCCGGCGCGGGTCTCCGCGCTGACCGGGGCCTACGTCGAAGGGTTCCAGGGCGGCAAGGCCGGACCCGGGCCGCAAGGCGTGGCGACCGTGGTCAAGCACTGGGTCGGCTATGGCGCCAGCCCCGAAGGGTTTGACGGCCACAACCGCTACGGCAACACTGTCCGCCTGACACCGCGCCAGTTCGCGAGCCACGTCTCAGCCTTCAAGGGGCCGTTTGCCGCAAACAGCGGCGGGATCATGCCGACCTACCCGATCGTCAAGGTCGGCAAGGGCAAGAGCGTTTCGACCGTTGGCGCCGGGTTCGACGCCAATCTGCTCGGCCCCGTGCTGCGCCGCCAGCAGGGGTTCGGCGGGATCGTCGTGTCGGATTGGGCCATCAGCAACGACTGCCCCGAGGAATGCCGCAACCCAAGCGCCGCGAAGCCGCAGCAACCGTGGCACATCGCGACCCCGTGGGGGACCGAAGACCTCACGCGCCAAGCGCGGATGGCGCTGGCGATCAACGCCGGGGTCGATCAGATCGGCGGGGAGAATGATCCCGCGCCGCTGCTCGCCGCGATCCGCAGCGGGGCGGTTTCGGCCGCCCGGCTCGATCAGGCGGTCGGCGCGGTACTGGCGCTCAAGTTCCAGCTCGGCCTGTTCGACAATCCCTATGTCGATCCAGCGATAGCGGCGCAGACTGCCGGGACCCCGCAGGAATTCGCCGCCGCCGAGGCTGCCCAGCGCGCCGCGCAAGTGTTGCTGCAGAATCGCGGCGGTCTGCTGCCGCTGAAGGCCGGAGCCAGGGTCTGGCTGCACGGCATTTCGCCTGAGGCGGCGCAGGCCGCCGGGCTGGTCCCGGTCGATGTTCCCGGCGCGGCCGACGTCGCGCTGATCCGCGCTGCCACCCCGTTCGAGACGCTCCATCCCTATCATTTCTTCGGGCGGATGCAGCACGAAGGGCGGCTTGATTTCCGCGCAGGCGACAAGGCCCATGATGCGCTGATGGCGCTGCCGCCGCGTCTGCCGGTGGTCTTCGCGGTCGACATGGACCGCCCGGCGATCCTCACCGCGGTTCAGCCGCGCGCAAACGTGCTGCTCGCGCTGTTCGGGGCGAGCGACGCCGCGCTGCTCGATGTCCTGACCGGCCGCGCCCAGCCGCGCGGTCACCTGCCCTACAACCTGCCGCGCACGATGGCGGCGGTCACGGCGCAGGATCCGGCAGCGTCGGATGACGATGTAAACCCGTTGTTCCGGCGCGGGGCCGGACTTGTCAATTACGGTCGCCAGGGGAAATGACCAAACGCAACTTTGCGCTGCAGATGGACCCGGCGGCAGTCGGCGAAGGGCGGCAGGACCGGCCCTGGATTCCTCGCCAAAGCTTGACAGGAATCTTCATTCCAATATAGTTTGGCGCGCCCACTTTGGTGGGCAACAGCCTGGTAGCCGGACTGCGTGTCCGGCTTGGGACGGCGCTCCGGTTCGGCGCGCCAGCTGCAGGCCCCACAGCGTTGGGCGGGATCGAACCCGCCAGTGGGTGCGGGCGATGCAGCGAATACCGGTCATTTCCCGTGCTCTGAATCTGGAGGAGGAATCCGGTGACCGACTACGTCCGCAATGCCTGGTACATGGCCGCCTGGGCCGAAGAAATTCCCGAAGGCAGATTTCTGGCCCGTACCCTGCTGGACCGCAAATGGCTGCTGTGGCGCGAGCGCGATGGCGGCTGGGCGATGATCGAGGATCGCTGTCCGCACCGCTTCGTGCCGCTCAGCCGGGGGACTTTCCACGATGGCCGGATTGCCTGCGGTTATCACGGACTGACCTTCGATGGCACCGGCGCCTGCGTCCATAACCCGTTCGGCGGCGAACTGCCGCCGACCGCGCGGGTCGCGACCTGGCCGTTATTTGAGGCGCATGGCGGGTTGTGGTTCTGGCCGGGCGATCCGGCCAGGGCCGACCCAGCCATGATCCCGGACTTCACCTTCATCGACGCCGGAACGCCGATTGCGCGGGCGCAATATACGATGGCGGTCAACTATCAGCTGATCGCCGACAACCTGCTCGACCTCAGCCACGCCGAATTCCTGCACGTCGAAAGCTTCGGCACCAACGGCTCGCTGTTCAGCCATGGCACGCAAACCGTGTCGCAGGACCCGGTCGGCGCGGTGTGGAACAAGTGGGACATGGCCGATGCTCCGCCGCCCGGCTGGGCCGCAGCCATGGTGGGTGAGGGCGGGACGGTCGACCAGGCCCTGCACATCCGCTGGCACGCCCCGGCCAATCTGGCCCTGTTCATCGAAATGCGCCGGTCGGGTGAGGCGGAACCGCTGGTCCCGCCGATGGCCAACCCGCACATCCTGACGCCCGAGACCGCGAAATCGACCCACTACTTCTTCACCCACGCCCCCGGCGCAGCCGAGGCGGCGCAAGCACGGCGGGTGTTCCTTGAAGAGGACGAACCAATGATCACCGCCCAGGCCGAGGCGATGGGCGAGGCCGAATTCTGGGAGCTCAAACCGCTGATCCTGGCCAGCGACAAGGCCGCGATCCTGGCGCGGCGACGGTTGATGCAGTTGCGAAACGCCGAAGCTTCCTGAAACGCAAAGGGCCGCCGGTTTCCCGGCTGCCCTTCCGTAACCAGTCCGGTCAGGCTCAGGCCGCCAGTGCCAGCTCCTTCACGCACCTGGTCGTCGGCACGAACGGCAGGTAGCTGATCCGGTTGCGCACCGCGAACTCGAGCGTGTGCTTGCCGGGGGCCAGACCGCCGGCCTTCAGCGCGGTGATCGTGGCCTTCTCGCCGAAGTTCCAACGATCGTCGTAAACCGTTTCCATCTGGTCGAGCGTGTAGGTCTTGCCGCGTACCGAAAAGCGCACGTCCTCACGCGGGATCGCTTCGCCATCGACGGTGATCTGCAGATCCTCGACCATCGACAGGCCAAGCCCGCGGTAATAGGGCAAGCGGCCCAGGAAGGCGAAACCGCCGTCAACGTTGGCGAGGCTGTCCTCGACGATCATCAATTTGTCCATCATGGCTCTGGTACTCCTTCAGGCCGCGATGGGCGTTTTGAGGGCGGGGACGGTGGTCTCCCCAATCAGCCTGGCCAGCATCACCTGCTGGCGGCGGACCTGTTCGACCGAGTCCGGCTCTTCGGCGTCTTCGATCCAGCGGTTGCCTTCGTATTCCGAGCAGATGTAACCCGAATAGCCGCCCTGATCGAGCACCGCGATGATCTCGTCATAGGGGATGCTCGGCTCGACATAGTCCGCGGTCATTTCATAGAACTTGCCGTGGATGTTGTGGATCATCGGCATGTAATCGAGCATCCGCTTCGGCTCGAACGCGGCGTTGTGGCGCAGCGTTTCGGCCATGCCGAGCGCCGGGCCGGTGCCGCCCATCTGCTGGACTTCGAGCAGCACGTATTCGCTGAGCACGCGGTCTTCATAGGCCTTTTCGATGTAGTCGGCGATCCGGTCGGGCACGCCCATCCGGCGGAACTTGGCCGACCAGCACGGCGGGAACTTCTTGAGGAACATCCCCATGTCGGGAAGGAAGCCCAGCGCGGGCGAGCCCGACTTGGCGAAGGCTTCCGCGATGCGGATGATCCACGGGTGATCGAAGTGCAGCGGGGCGTGAACCTCGGTCAGCAGCTTGATGCCCTTTTCCTCGGCATAGGGCGCGGCGGCGACCAGCACGTTCGGGTCGATCGACACCAGCGAGCGGATGAACGGCGTGCCCAGCGCGGCACCGAAATCGATGTCCTTGCGGACGCTCGCCACCTGCTCCTCGAACGGCATCGGCCGGTCCTTGTAGCGCTTGTAATCGAGCATGTAGTCGTGGCTGACCGGCACGCAATCGTACTTGGCGATCAGCGCGTGCCAGTTGGCAATGTCGGCCTCGGCCACGCCGACTTCGGGCCAGCCCCAGAAGCTCTGCTCACCGATTACCTCGATCCCGCGCGCACCGAGTTCGGCGCAAGTGCGGATGCAGTCTTCCAGGTTCATCTTGCCCTGAAAGGTTTCGTTCTGGAAGGAATAGAGGCTGACGCCCCGTTTGATCTGACTGGTCATGACCTCTCCATCGTTGGTCTGATTGCGGCATTGGCGGACCCCGGCGCAAGGCCGACTCCCTGGGGTCGAAACCCTAATTAGAATGTATATTCGTATAAATCGGGGGGCAGGTCAAGCCCCAAGATTCGGTAGATTCGGGGCTATTCACCGGCGTTGACAAAATTAGAACGACCGTTATTGTTAGCCGTGACGACTGACCGGGAGAGAATCGCCGAATGCCATCCGCTGTGTGCCGCGCGCTTATCGCGGTGCTCTGTACCGGCCTTGCGGCATTCTTCGGCTTCGTCGGTTGGAACAAGGCGTTTGCGCCGCTGGAAGACCTGGCCCGCTACCACGCCTGGACCGTATACCTGCCCGAGTGGCTCGGCTGCGCGGTCGGGTGGAGCGAGCTGGCACTCGCGCTCGGCCTGCTTGCGGTTCTGATCGGCAAACCCCGCTACGCCCGCATCGCCGCGCTGCTGTTGATCGCCAACCAGCTCGCCGCCGCACTGGTCCACCTCACCCACGGCGAGGCCTCGGCCCTCCCGCAAAACGCGGTGCTGATCGCACTGCTCGCTTTCACCGCCCGGGCCGCGCGCCCGGCACCTCATCAGGATTGAACCCATGCCTTTCGAACTCAGCGTCAACCTTGAATACATGTTCCACGAAGCCGGCGAACGGCTGGAAGACCGCATGGCCGCCGCCGCCGCTGCCGGTTTCCGCAAGGTCGAGATCTTCACCACCGCCAACCGCGACGTGGCCTCGCTCAAGGCCGCGCTGGCCGAAACCGGGTGCGAGCTCTACGCCACCGTCACCGATCCGCGCATCCAGCTGGTGATCGAAGCCCAGCACGACGCCTTTCGCGGGCTTGATGGCGAGGGTCTTGGGATCGACCGGCGGTTTTTCTCCGACGGGGCCTGCGGCCACGATTCGCTCAATGCGGAAGGTTTGGGCGGTCGGCGCTTTGGTCCCGAAGATCAGGACCGACTTGATCGCCGAGGACTTGAGTTTCGCCTTGGCGGCGTAGTCGAGATAAACCGGGATCGGGCGGCTTTCTCCCGGTGGA
>CALCQB010000126.1 GCA_937897535.1 uncultured Novosphingobium sp.
CCGATCCTGTCGCCGGCATCTGCAAGGTCACCGGCCTGAAGCGCACGACCGAGGTCGTCAAGCACCGCGAAGGCGGCGATCCCAGCTCAAGTCGCAAGTCGCCCGGCCGCACCGAGTACGAGGCCATCACCCTGGAGCGCGGGGTCACGCACGACACCGAATTCGAGAAGTGGGCCAACAAGGTGTGGAACTTCGGCTCCGGCCTGGGCGCCGAGGCCGCCAAGAACCTCTCGCTGGCGGGCCTGAGCGTCACGGTGGCGGACGCGCGCCCGGCGACGGACGTTGCCAAGAAAAACGGCGCGCAGATTCTCAACGGTCCCATGCAGGTGCCCGGCGGAGGATGGATCTCGATGGGGATCGATCCGCAGGGCGCGATGTTCAGCCTGGTCGGCGGACCGTGATCAGGGATTGACGCGCGCCGCAACCGGGTTGATGTTCTATTTTTGTTCCTTACTCTTTTTCGGAGTCGCGCCATGGCTGCCTACACCTTCTTCACCAACCCGATGAGCCGCGGCCAGATCGCCCGCTGGGCCTTGCACGAGGTGGGCGCGGCCTATGATCAGGTCCTGGTCGACTGGGCCGACAAGCCGGCCGAATTCGTCCGCGCCAACCCGATGGGCAAGGTGCCGACGATCATCCACCGTACCGAAAATGGTGAGCGGGTGGTGACCGAATGCGCGGCGATCTGCGCCTACCTGGCCGAAGCGCACCCCGAAGCCGGGCTGCTGCCCTCGGATTCCGAGCTGGCCGATTACTATCGCTGGATGTTCTTCGCGGCCGGCCCGGTCGAGCAGGCGATCGTCGGGCGTTCGATGGGCTGGGAAGTGCCCAAAGAGCGCGAGGGGATGGTCGGGTTCGGCAGCCTTGAACGCGTGCTCGATACGCTCGAGGGGCATTTCGATCTGAACGCGTTCGTCTGCGGGGACCGCTTCACCATGGCCGATGTTTACGTCGGCAGCCAGGTCGATTGGGGCCTGACCTTCGGCTCGATCCCGCCGCGCCAGGCTTTTGTCGCCTATGCCGAACGGATCCAGGCGCGCGAGGCATACAAGGCCGCCAAAGCTATCGACAACGACCTGATCCAGGAGACCCGCAAATGACCGACGTGACCCTGTGCCTGTGGTACGATGGCGCGGCCGAGGAAGCCGCGAGGTTCTATGCGGCGACCTTCCCTGACAGCAGCGTCGGCGCGGTCCACCGGGCACCAGGCGATTTTCCCGGCGGGAAGAAGGGCGATCCGCTGACGGTCGAATTCACCGTGCTCGGGCTCAACTGCATCGGGCTCAACGGCGGGCCGATCTTTCCGCATACCGAGGCGTTCAGTTTTCAGGTCGGGACCGACAGCCAGGCGGAAACCGACCGGTACTGGAACGCGATCATCGCGGGTGGCGGCGCGGAAAGTGCTTGCGGGTGGTGCAAGGACAAGTGGGGCCTCAACTGGCAGATCACCCCCAAGGTGCTGACCCAGGGCATGGCCGACCCCGATCCGGCGGTCCGCGCCAGGGTGTTCGAGGCGATGATGACAATGCACAAGATCGACCACGCGGCGATCGAAGCCGCGCGCGCCGGATAGCGCCGTGCTCAAGCTCTATGGCCATCCCTTTTCCAGCTATACCTGGAAGGCGCTGATCGCGCTTTATGCCAACGCAACCCCGTTCGAATTCTGCGAACTGGGCGAGGATCATCCCGAGCACGGCGCCGTGGTCGACGCGGCCGGGCCGGGCGGACAGTTCCCGGTCCTGCTGGACGGCGCTGCAACCGTGTTCGAGGCAACCTCGATCATCGAACATCTCGATCTCCACCACCGTGGCGCAGAGCGCTTCGTGCCCGACGATCCAGGCGAGGCTGTGCTGGTGCGGATGTGGGACCGGGTGTTCGATCTCCACGTCATGAACGTGATGCAGCAGGCCGTGGCCACGAAGCTGAGCCAGCCCGACACGCCGGTCGAGCAGGCCCGCGATCTAGTGCAGGAACGGCTGCTGCGGGCTAACGGGTGGATCGAAACCTGGCTTGGCACTTACGCCCAGCGCGAGCGGATCACCCTGGTGGAATGCGCCGCAGCGCCGAGCCTGTTCTATGCCGACTGGGTGATCCCGATCCCCGATCACTGCCCGCGCCTCAAGGCCTGGCGCGCGCATCTGCTGGCCCTGCCCCCGGTTGCGCGCTGTGTCGAGAATGCGCGGCCTTATCGCGGCTACTTCCCGCTCGGCGCGCCCGACCGGGACTAGGAGAGAAGTCCCCATGCACGAACTGTCCGTAACCCGCCTGATCGATGCCCCGCCGGCCAAGGTCTGGGATATCATGGTCAATCGCACCGACGAGTGGTGGTGCCCCAAACCGTGGCGGGCCGAAGTCGATTGGGGTGCGCGTCAGCCGGGCACCGCCACGCACACCACGATGTATGGCCCCGAAGGCGAGGTGAACCAACTCCCCGGCTTCACCCTGGCCTGGGACGAGGGCCGCCGGATTGCCTCAACCGACGCAATCACCGGTGAGCTCGAGCCAGCGGGACCGTTCATGATCGGCATCTGGGAAATCGAACCCGAAGGCAGCGGCACCCGCTACACCGGCCGCGCGCGGCATTGGACGGCGGAGACAATGGCCCACCACAACGAGATGGGTTTCGACGAAGGCTGGGGCACCATGGCCGACCAGCTCAAGGCCTTGTGCGAAGCGGACTGAGCACGCTGGCCTGCGCGGACGTGAATACGTTCGCAGGCGGCTAGTGAGCAGCGCCGCGCTGGGCTAGACCGGCGGCATGGCCCAGGCTCCCGCTCAACCCAAGATCGCGCTCCTCACGGCCGGCGGCATCGCCCCGTGCCTGTCGGCCGCAGTCGGCTATCTGATCGACGATTACACCCGCATTGCCCCGGACGCGGAGATCATCGGCTATCGCAACGGCTACATGGGCTTGCTCCAGGGCCACTCGGTCACGATCACCGAGCAGGCCCGCCGCGACGCGCTGACTCTGATCGAGCATGGCGGATCGCCGTTCGGCAACAGCCGGGTCAAGCTGACCAATCTGGCCGATTGCGTGAAGCGCGGACTGGTCGCCGAGGGTCAGAATCCGCTGCACGTCGCGGCCGAGCAGCTGGTGCGCGATTCGGTAACGATCCTGCACACCATCGGCGGGGACGATACCAACACCACCGCCGCCGATCTTGCGGCCTATCTCGCCGACAACGGCTACCGCCTGACCGTGGTCGGCCTGCCCAAGACGATCGACAACGACGTCCTCCCGATCCGCCAGACCCTGGGCGCGGTTTCGGCTGCCGAACAGGGCGCGCTCTATTGGGAAAACGCGGTCAACGAACAGAGCGCCAGCCCGCGGATCCTGCTGATTCACGAGGTGATGGGGCGGCACTGCGGCTGGCTGTGCGCGGCGACCGCTGCTGCCTATCGCGAGCGGCTGGCTCACCAGAAGTTCCTGGTCGATACCGAATTCTCGATGGATCTGCTCGATATCGACGCGGTCTATGTCCCCGAATTGCCGATTGATATCGAGAATGAGGCCGCCCGGCTCCGCGCCGAAATGGACCGCAAGGACTGCGTCTCGATCTTCCTGTCGGAAGGCGCCGGGACCGGCGAGATCCTGGCCGAAATGCAAGCTCGCGGCGCCGAAGTACAGCGCGACGCGTTCGGTCATGTCCGGATCGATACGATCAACCCCGGTCAGTGGTTCGCCGACCAGTTCGCCAAGCGGCTCGGCGCGGAAAAGGTGCTGGTCCAGAAAAGCGGCTACTTCGCCCGCTCGGCCCGCGCCAATGCCGAAGACCTCGCGCTGATCGAAGCGATGTGCGCGCATGCGGTGGAAAGCGGCCTGGCGGGGGTTTCGGGCGTGGTCGGCCACGACGAAGGCGTCAGCGGCGCTCCGCTGCGCACGATCGAATTCCCCCGGATTCGCGGCGGCAAGGTGTTCGATACCGCCCAACCCTGGTTCACCGCGCTGCTGGCCGAGATCGGCCAGTTGCCGACTTAAACGAAAACGGCGGCCCGGCGCAGCAGCTGATAAGCTTCGACCACTTCCTGCAGCCGCGCCTCGAACCCTCGATCACCGCCGTTGCGATCGGGGTGATACTTGCGGACCAGCTGCGAATAGCGGCTGCGCAGGTCCCGACGGTCGGCATCGAGCGCCAATCCCAGCGTTCCCAGCGCCTCCCGCTCTTCACCCGTCACCGCGCGGCCATCCTTGCGCTGCGCCGGTTTGCGCGCCCGCGCGCGACCGGTGATCGCCTCCAGCGGGTCTGCAAAGTCCGCCCAGCGCGGCGCGGAATCGATCCCGGCGGTGGGGCTGAAGGCGCGGGTTTCGCGGGCCCAACCGGCAACGGGCGATTGCGCCTGCCAGATCTCCTCGGTGATGAAGGGCATGAAGGGATGGAAAAGACGCAGCGTGTGCCCGAGCACGAAGTCGATGACGGCGAGCGTGTTGGCTTTGCGCTTCTCATCGCTGCCTTGCAGCACGGCTTTGCTGGCCTCGATGTACCAGTCGCAATACTCGCTCCAGAAGAAGCGGTAGAGCGTGGCGGTGGCGTCGCTGAAGCGGTATTCTTCCAAAGCGGTGCTGACCTCGGCGATGGCGGTGTTCAGGCGCAGGAGGATCCATTTGTCGTCGCTGCTAAGCAGGGCAGCGCTGATTTCCGTCTCGACCTCTCCGCCTTGCATCTGGCGGAAGCGGGCGGCGTTCCAGAGCTTGGTGCAGAAGTTGCGGCCGAGCTCGACGTTCTTTTCGTCGAAGCAAATGTCCTGGCCCAACGGCGCACTGCGCATGATGCCGAAGCGCAGAGCATCTGCGCTGTAGGTGGCGATGAGGTCGAGTGGATCAGGCGAATTCCCGAGCGATTTGGACATCTTACGGCCTTGCTTGTCGCGGATGATACCGGTGTAATAGACATTTTTAAAAGGCAGCTCGCCCATCCATTCGAAGCCAGCCATGATCATACGGGCAACCCAGAAGAAGATGATGTCTGGACCGGTAACGAGATCGGTCGTGGGGTAAAACGCGCGAAGTGTTGGAATCGTGGAATCATGGGCTTTGTCTCCAGTCCATCCCATCGTCGCAAACGGCCACAGCCAAGAGCTGAACCACGTGTCGAGGACATCGGGATCCTGCTCCCAGCCTTCACCTTCTGGGGCTTCTACACCGCAGTAAGTTTCTTCGCCGCGATACCACACCGGCACACGATGTCCCCACCAGACTTGGCGGCTGATGCACCAGTCTTGCAGGCCACCCATCCAGTGATCATACACTTTAGCCCAGCGGTCGGGGTGGAACTGCATGGTTCCGTTTGCCACGACTTCCTGACTTTCTTTCACACTCGGATATTTGAGGAACCATTGCTCACTCAAGCGTGGCTCGATAGGCACGTCGGCGCGTTCGGAGAAGCCGACGTTGTTTTGATGCGGCTCCTCTTTGATCATCGCACCCATTTCGGTGAGCAGCTCGACCGCTTTCTTTCGGCCTTCAAAGCGGTCCAAGCCAGCCAAGTCTTTGCCAGCAAGTTCATTCAGCACACCGTTTGGATGTAACACGTCGATGACCTCTAGGCTATGACGTTGGCCGATTTCAAAGTCAGCCTTGTCGTGAGCGGGCGTCACTTTCAGCACGCCTGTACCAAATTCGAAATCAACATGGTCATCCGCCACGATGCGAATCGATGCCTGATTCTCCAAAGGCAACGGACGACGAATGTGTTTACCGACGAGATCGGCATAGCGCGGATCTTTCGGATTCACGGCCACGGCGGTATCGCCCAGCATGGTTTCGGGCCGGGTGGTGGCAACGATGATGTGATCGGCGCCGTTATCGAGTCGCGCGCCATCAGCC
>CALCQB010000127.1 GCA_937897535.1 uncultured Novosphingobium sp.
GCGACGGCTTCCGCCATCGAGAAGGGCGAATACCGCCACTTCATGCAGAAGGAAATCTTCGAGCAGCCGACCGTGGTGGCGCAGACCTTGCGCAGCTATCTGCGGCGGATCGACCAGACCGTGGCGCTGCCGCAGATCGATTTCGACCTTTCCAGCATCCGCCGCGTGACCATCGTGGCCTGCGGCACCAGCTTCTATGCGGGCATGGTCGCGAAGTATTGGTTCGAACAGTTCGCCCGCCTGCCGGTCGATATCGATGTGGCGAGCGAGTTCCGCTACCGCGATCCCGTGCTGGAGCCGGGCGGCCTTGCGCTGTTCATTTCGCAGAGCGGAGAGACGGCGGACACGCTGGCGGCGCTGCGCCACTGCAAGGCAGCGGGGCAGACCATCGCCGTGGTGGTCAACGTGCCGACCAGCTCGATGGCGCGCGAGGCCGATCTGCTGCTGCCGACTCACGCGGGGCCCGAAATCGGAGTTGCCTCAACCAAGGCATTTTCCTGCCAGCTGGCCGTGCTCGCGGCGCTGGCGGCGCACATGGCGGTGAAGCGCGGACTGATGGACCGGGCCGAGGAGGCCGAGGTGGTCAAGCACCTGCTCGAAGCCCCCGCCAGCCTCAACGCCGCGCTGGTCCATGACGACGAGATCGCGGCGATGGCCCACCTGATCGCCCCGGCCCGCGACGTGCTCTATCTGGGCCGCGGGCAGGATTATCCGCTGGCGCTGGAAGGCGCGCTGAAGCTGAAAGAAATCAGTTATATACATGCCGAAGGTTATGCATCGGGTGAAATGAAGCATGGCCCGATCGCCTTGATCGACGAGGCGGTGCCGGTGATCGTGATCGCTCCTTCCGGGCCGCTGTTTGAAAAGACCGTCAGCAATATGCAGGAGGTCCGCGCGCGCGGCGGCAAGATCGTGCTGATCAGCGACCGCGAGGGGCTCGACGAGGCTGGCGAGGGCTGTCTGGCGACGATCGAGATGCCCAAGGTCCACCCGCTGATCGCGCCGCTGGTCTATGCCATCCCGGTGCAACTGCTGGCCTACCACGTCGCCTGCGTGAAAGGCACCGATGTCGATCAGCCGCGCAATCTGGCCAAATCGGTGACGGTCGAGTGAAGCTCGAAGGCGGCTGTCACTGCGGGGCAGTGCGCTTCGCGATTTCAGTCGAACTGCCGCTCGATGTACTCGACTGCAATTGCTCGATCTGCGCGAAGACCGGGTTTCTCCATCTAATCGTTCCGCACAGTGATTTTTTGCTGTTGCGCGGGGCGGAGTGCCTGACCTCGTACCGGTTCGGCAGCGGCGCGGCCGAGCACCTGTTCTGCCGAACCTGCGGGATCAAGAGCTTCTATCAGCCACGTTCACATCCCGCGGCTTGGAGCGTGAATTTTCGGTGCCTCGATCCGGACCACGGGATCGCGCCAACGGTGCACCAATTCGACGGGCGCAATTGGGAAGCAGCCCACGCTGCACTTGATTGATCGGTCAGAAAAAAATTCGAAATAGCTGCGCTGGATCTGCTGCCTTTACGCGGCGCTAACGAATCCCCGTTTATCAAGCGCGGGTGACAAAGCGCGAGCCCGCACCCTCTTCATTGCCCAAAAGCCTGCCAGTCATGGCAGTGTTGGGCCTGAATGATCCCGGCGAAGGTGACTGGGGGCGGCTGCGCGGCTTGCAGTATTCCAGCCTAACCCGGGTGACGGTAGCCCGCGGTCTGGTTCATATCATCGCCGCGCTGGCGGTGTTGCGGCTGTATTACGATTCGTCGGTTCATATCGCTGCACTGGTCGGCTGGCTGGCCGTGCTCGCGAGCAGCCTTTTTTACGGCGCAAAGATCGACAAGGCGCTAGGCGATGCCGACCGGCGCCGGATCACCAAGGAGGAAGTCAACCGCCAGACGGTCAGCTCGATCGGCAATGCGCTGGTCTGGGTCGTCCCCTTGGCCGCCTTCGCACCGTTCGGGACACCCTCGACCCATCTCGAACTTTGGGCGGTCTGCGCCATGCTGATGACCGCATCGGCGATGCTGCTCCCGGCAGTTCCGCTGGGCAACCTGCTGTTCGCCGGGATCGTCGGCGGGTCGGCGATGGTCAGCTTCCTGTTCGGCGCGAGCCTGGAGATGGCGCTGCTGTCGCTGGTCTTCATGGTGGTGGTCGGGCTTGGCGCGATCGAGAATGCGCGGTTCTTCCTGACCGCCCGCATTGCCGAATCGGCAATGGCGGAAAAGAACGAAGTCGTTTCGATGCTGCTGCGCGAGTTCGAGGAAGGCGAGGCCGACTGGCTCTGGCAGATCGATCCGTCGCGCCGGGTCCGATCGGTCAGCCCGCGCTTCGCCTTCGCGCTGGGGCTCGCTCAGGACGAAATCGAAGGTAAGCCCTTTATCCAGCTGATCGCCGGTCCGGCCTGGGAAACGGGCCAGTTCCCGTCGAGCCTGCATGACCTGGCCGAGCGGTTGAAGCGGCGTGAGAGCTTTTCGCAGTTGCTGGTGCGGGTCACGATCAACGGCCATAACCGCTGGTGGGAGCTTTCGGGCACCTCAAAGCTCGACGACAACGGCAATTTCGATGGGTTCCGCGGGGTCGGCTCCGACGTTACCGAGCAGCGCGAATCGAGCGAAAAGATCGCGCACATGGCGCGCTATGACACGCTGACCGGCCTGCCCAACCGCATGATGGTGACCGAAGCCCTGGGCGAGGCGATGCGTTATGCCGACCAGTGGCGCACGCGCTGCGCGTTCCTGATGATCGACCTCGACCGGTTCAAGGCGGTCAACGATACGCTGGGCCACCTGATCGGCGATCAGTTGCTGGCGCGCGTGTCGGAACGGCTCAAGTCGATCATGACCGACAACGAGCTGGTTGGCCGCCTCGGCGGTGACGAATTCGCGATCGTGATCCGCGATGCGTCCGATCACAACCGGGTGGTCCGGGTGGCCGACGCGGTGATCGAACTGCTCTCGCGGCCTTACGAAGTCGAGCATCACACGCTGTACATCGGCGCGTCGGTCGGTTCGGCGATCGGGCCGCGCGATGGCTCGACCGTCGAAACGCTGATGCGCAATGCCGACCTTGCGCTCTATCGCTCGAAGGAAGTCGGCGGTGGATCCCACCACGGATACGAACCATCGCTGCACCAGGAAGCCGAAGAGCGCCGCAAGCTGGAATTCTCGCTGCGCCGTGCGCTCGAAAAGAGCGAGATGTCGCTTAACTATCAACCGGTGGTCGATGCCAAGGACGAAACCATCGTCAGTTTCGAGGCCTTGCTGCGCTGGAACAGCGAAGAGCACGGCATGGTCAGCCCGGCCAAGTTCATTCCGCTGGCGGAGGACACCCGCCTGATCGTGCCGATCGGCGAATGGGTGCTGCGCGAAGCCTGCCGCGAGGCGATCCGCTGGCCAAACCAGGTCAAGGTGGCGGTGAACGTTTCGGGTGAGCAGTTGCTCGACCCCGGGTTCATCTCGAGCGTGGTCGGCGCGCTGAGTTCAAGCGGACTGCCGGCCCAGCGGCTGGAAATCGAAGTGACCGAATCGATCTTCGTGCGCGATTCGAATACGGCCCGGGCCGCGCTCGAACAGATCATGGCCTTGGGCTGCGGGATCGCGCTCGACGATTTCGGGACCGGCTATTCCTCGCTGGCCTATATCCGCAATTTGCGCTTCTCGACGATCAAGGTCGACCGCTCGTTCGTGCAAGGGGCGGCGCTGGGTAATCCGGAAAGTCTGGCGATCATCCGCGCTGTTGTGGCGATGGCCGAAAGCCTCGAAATGTCGACCACCGCCGAAGGGGTCGAGACCGAACACGAACTCGAAGTGATCCGTCAGCTCGGCTGCCGCAAGATCCAGGGTTACTACTTCGGCCGGCCGATGGCTGCCACGGACGCGCGCGGCCTGTTCCAGGGAACCCAGTTGCGTCAGGTCGTCGCCTAAGCCGCAGCCAGCGCTTCGATCGCGCTTTCGAACAAGGCCCGGCCGTCGGTGCCGCCTTGCTCGGCCTCAATCATTCGTTCCGGATGCGGCATCATGCCCAGCACGTTGCCGGCTGCGTTGAGTACCCCAGCGATCTGGCGGGCCGAACCGTTGACCGCTTCGCCATAACGAAACGCGACCCGGCCTTCGCCTTCGAGCCGGTCGAGCGTTGCGGCATCGGCGAAATAGTTGCCGTCGTGGTGCGCGACCGGGATGGTGATGGTCTGGCCAGCCGAATATCCACCGGTGAACAGGCTCTGGCTGTTCTCGACCGTCAGCGCCACATTGCGGCAGACGAAATTCATCCCGGCATTGCGCAACAGCGCGCCCGGCAGCAAGCCGCTTTCGGTCAGCACCTGAAAGCCGTTGCAAACGCCCAGCACGGGGACGCCGCGATTTGCCGCGGCGATCACCGCCTGCATGATCGGGCTGCGCGCCGCCATTGCGCCCGAGCGCAGGTAGTCGCCATAGGAAAACCCGCCGGGCAGGGCGATGAAATCGAGCCCTTGCGGCAGCTCGGCATCGCCGTGCCAGACCCGGTGCGGCGCAGTGCCCGAAACCTTTTCCAGCGCGTCGGCCATGTCCCGGTCGCAATTCGATCCGGGGAACGTGATGACTGCGCTTCGCAGGCTCATGCCGCCAGCCTTTCGATTCGGTAGTTTTCGATCACCATGTTGGCGAGCAACTGCTTGCACATGGTTTCCAGCTGGTCGTCGCTGACACTGTCGTCGACGTCGAGTTCGATCAACTTGCCGGCCCGGACATCCTGCACGCCGTGGATGCCCAGACCCTCGATTGCATGGTGGATCGCGCGGCCCTGCGGGTCGAGCACGCCGTTCTTGAGAGAGACGAATACGCGGACCTTCATCGGGCGGCCTTTCGCAATTGTTGGCAAGTGGGGATTCGGATTGACGCGCCTATGCCGCCGCTTCGCGCGCGGGGCAAGCGGGGAGGGGCCGCCGTTCACAGCCCGTTAGGCCAGCACGCTGATTACACGAGTGAAAGTTGCAAAATGGAATGATTTGCACGATATAACATTTCATGTCAGCTTCGAGTCCTTGGCAATCAAGAGGAGGCGAAGACATGGCATGCACCCGTCTATCGCGGACCCGCACCGCGGGCCTCGCACTCACCCTTGCGTTGATGCTGGCACCGGTTTCGGGCTGGGCTCAGGCCGTTGACGAGCAGGACGATCAGGAAGATCTCAGCAATATCATCGTCACGGCTTCGGTCCGGCAGGGCGGGGCGCAGGACATCAGCCATTTCCGCTCGGTCGCGCTCGATGGCGATTTCCTGCCGCAGACGTTCGATCTGACCGTCGAAGGGCTGATGGGCGAGCATGACCTGACCCTGCCCGAACGCAGCCCCTGTCGGCAGACCTTCTGCCTGGCCGGCGCGGCGATGCCGGCCGCGTTGCCGCTGCGCCCCAATGACCAGTGGTTCGTCGGGTTGGGCTTTGCCAGCAACATCGATGCCGAAGCCTACAAGGCCGAACCAGTCAGCCTGGTGATCGTGGTCGATCGCTCGGGCTCGATGAGCGGCTGGCCGATTTCGCAGGTCAAGGGCGCGCTGCACAGCCTGGTTGGCAAGCTGCGCAAGGGCGACCGGATCGGGATCATCACTTACGGCTCGGAGCCGCAGACTCACCTCGCGATGATCGAGTTCGACGGCAACGAAGGGCTGATCCGCAAGTCGATCGACGCCATCGAGATCGAAGGCGCGACCGCGATGGAAGAGGGCCTGGCCGCCGGCTACGAAATGGCCGAAGCCGAACTGCCGAGCAGCCACGGCAAGACCCGGGTGATGCTGTTCACCGACGAGAACCCGAATGTCGGCGATACCAGTGCCGAAGG
>CALCQB010000128.1 GCA_937897535.1 uncultured Novosphingobium sp.
AGCGGGGTGAAATCCAGCCCGATGTCTGCGGCGGGGGCGCTTTGGGTCAACCTGCCGACCGAGACGTAGGTCACCCCGGTGGCGGCGATCGCCGCGATGGTATCGAGCCGGACCCCACCCGAGGCTTCGCAGGGCACGCGTCCGCCGATCAGGGCGACCGCCTCGCGCAGCTCCGCGACGCTCATGTTGTCGAGCAGCACATGGCTCGCCCCCGCTGCCAGCGCCGGTTCGATTTGCTCGAGCCGGTCAACCTCGCAGATGATGTCCTTCACCCCGGCCTCGCGCGCTCGGCGCACCGCTTCGGCGACGCCGCCGGCAACCAGCACGTGGTTGTCCTTGATCATCGCCGCGTCCCACAGCCCCATCCGGTGGTTCTTCGCCCCGCCCATCCGGACCGCGTACTTCTCGAGGTGGCGCAGGCCAGGGATCGTCTTGCGGGTATCGAGCAGGGTGGCATGGCCGGCCATCGCATCGACATAGGTCCGCGTCATGGTGGCGATGCCCGAAAGGTGCTGCGCGGTGTTGAGCGCCGAGCGTTCGGCGGTGAGCATCGCCCGGGCATTGCCGGTTAGCCGCATCATGTCGGTTCCGCCCGGCACAGCCTCGCCTTCGCCGACCAGAATCTCGATCTCCATGCCGGGGTCGAGCGCCTGAAAGAACGCGGCCGCAATCGGCAGACCGGCCACGGTAATCGGATCGCGGCTGTCCATCACGCCCGAAAAGCGGGCATCGGCCGGGATCACGCTATCGCTGGTAACGTCATGCCCACCGCCGGGCAAACCCACACCCAGGTCCTCGTCAAGCGTGGCGCGGACGAAATGGGCGAGGTCGAAACCGGGGAGGGTGAAGGTCATTGCAGTGGTTTCGCCAGATTTGGATGGCAGCGCAACAAGTTGTTCACCCGGAGGCCCGAAGACGTTGATCTGGGCCGCAGGCTTCTTTGATCATTCCGGTTTGATCCATAAGGCAAGCGAGGAATGGCAAGGCGGCTTCGCCGCATTCGCAACAGCTTCGGTTCTTCGGGTGAGCCAATTCAGTGCACGAACCGCGCCACCACGTCGCGGTATGAGCGGCTCACCTTCACATCGGCGCCGCTTTCCAGTACCAGGAAGCATTCGCCGTTGGTATGCGGCTTGACTTGGCGGACGTTGTTGAGGTTGACGATCCAGCTGCGGTGAACCCGCTGGAACACCCGCGGGTCGAGCCGCCGTTCGAGGTCCTTCATCGTCTCGCGCAGGATCAGGCTGTTGTCGGCGGTATAAATGCACATGTAATCGCCGGCCGCCTCGATCCGTTCGATCGAATCGACGTCGACCCGGAAGATCTGGCCGCGATCCTTGATGTTGATCAGCTTTTCATAGCGCGCCGTGTGTTCGGGTTCGTCCGGCATCGCTTCCATCGCGTCGGGGGCGACTTCGGCCAGCACGATCTTGAGCTTTTCGGCCTCTTCGCTCGCCGCCTTTTCGGCGATCCGCAGCCGCACGCGCTCCATCGTATCGGCCAGCTTGTCCTCGTCGACCGGCTTCATCAGGTAATTGACCGCGTTGGCTTCGAACGCGCGGACCGCGTGTTCCTGATAGGCGGTCACGAAGACGATCAGCGGCGGCTCGATCTCCATGATCCCCTTGACCACCGAAAACCCGTCGAACCCCGGCATCTGGATGTCGAGGAACACCAGGTCGGGCTTTTCGGTCTTGATCTTGCGGATCGCCTCGCGCCCATTCGAGCAGGTGTCGATCACCTCGACATCGGGAAACTTGTCGAGCCGCAATTGCAGGCCCTGGATCGCCAGCTTCTCGTCGTCGACGATGATGGTGCGAATGGTCATTTGCAGAATTCCTTTACCCGGCCAGCGCCGGGCGTTTGTCGGCCGCAACGGCGGCGAAAGGCACTTCGCGGCGCTCGAAGGGGATTTCGATCAGCACGGCAAAGCCGCCCTCGGGGGGCTCCATCGTCTCGAACCGATGTTCTTCGCCATAGGCCTGAGCCAGCCGGTCGCGAATGTTCGCGAGACCGACCCCGGTTGAAACCTGTTCGCCGCCGTCGAATGTCACGCCGGTCAACCTGTTGTTGCTGCTGCCCGATTGCAACCCCGGGCCAGTGTCGGAGACGGTGATGCGAAGGTTTGGGCCGACGAGTTGCGCCGCAATGGTTATTTCGGCGCCCGATTCCTGCGGGCTGACCGCATACTTGATCGCATTTTCAACCAGCGGCTGGAGCAGCAGCGAGGGCAGCAGTCCGGCTTCGGTATCGGGTTCGATCGCAAAGCGGGTGCGCAGCCGTTCCTCGAACCGCATCCGCTCGATCTCGAGGTAGAGCTTCAGCGTGTCGATTTCCTGCGACACGGTGACGCGCCCGGTCGGCTCGTTGACCAGGGTATAGCGCAGGAAGCTCGACAGGCGGCTGAGCATCGCGTTCGCCGGCTCGGTCTGCTTGAGCAGCACCAGGGTCGAGATCGAATTCAGGGTGTTGAACAGGAAGTGCGGATTGAGCTGATAGCGCAGCATCGCCAGCTGGGCCTGGGTCGCCTGGTTTTCCAGCTGGAGCATCTGGTCGTTCTGCTCCTCGATCTG
>CALCQB010000129.1 GCA_937897535.1 uncultured Novosphingobium sp.
TGGTCCAGATGCCGGTAAGATCGCTGACTGCGCCAAACACGATCGGCAGCACGAAGCCGCCCAGCCCGCCGACCAGTCCAACCAGCCCGCCGACCGAACCGACATGGTCGGGATAATAGACCGGAATGTGCTTGTAGACCGCAGCCTTGCCCAGCGACATGAATAAGCCGAGCACGAACACCGCGATCACGAAGGGTACCAGGCTCATCGAGGTGGCGAAGTGGATGTCGCCCTTGATTCCGTGGATGACATAGTCGGTCGCCGGGTAGGACAGCATGAACAGCAGGATCAGCGAGACGCCGAAAGTGGCGTACATGATCTTGCGCGCGCCATATCGGTCGGAGAGAATCCCGCCGTAGGCGCGGAACAGCGAAGCCGAGAGCGAGAAGGTAGCCGCGAGCATCCCGGCGACCTTGATATCCACACCGTAGACCCCGATCAGGTACTTGGGCAGCCACAGTGCCAGGGCGACGAAGGCGCCGAAGACGAAGAAGTAGTAGAGCGAGAAGCGCCAGACCTGCTCATTCTTGAGCGGCTCCAG
Organism: uncultured Novosphingobium sp.; assembly: GCA_937897535.1. Taxonomy (GTDB): domain Bacteria; phylum Pseudomonadota; class Alphaproteobacteria; order Sphingomonadales; family Sphingomonadaceae; genus Novosphingobium. Next base: position 542 of record CALCQB010000129.1, read on the forward strand.
CTGTTCTTTCAGGCCCTTGGGCTTCTCACCGCTGATCTTGCGCGCGGCCAGATCCGGATCGTCCTTGGCAAAGACGTAAAACAGCACAGCAGTGACCGCCAGCACAGATGCCCAGATCAGCGCGACCGCTTGCCAGCCCATCGCCACCATGATCCACGGCGCGACGAACTTGGTCACTGCCGCGCCGACATTACCCATCCCGAAAAAGCCGAGTGCGGAGCCTTGCTTTTCCTGCGGGTACCACTTGGAAACATAGGCAATGCCCACCGCGAAACCGCCGCCGGCCATGCCCAGCCCCAGCGCCGCAACCAGCATCATCAGGTAGCTGTCGGCAAAAGTCAGCAGGTAAGTTGAGATCGCCGAAGCCAGCATGGTCAACGGAAAGACGATCCGCCCCCCATACTGATCGGTCCAGACCCCCAGCATCAGCCTGACCAGCGATCCGGTCAGGATCGGCGTGCCGACGAGCAGGCCAAACTGGGTATCGTTGAGCCCCAGGTCCTGCTTGATCTGGATTCCGATGATCGCGAAGATCGTCCAGACCGCGAAGCAGATGGTGAAGGCAAATGTGCTGAGTCCCAGCGCCCGGTTTTGCTGCCCGGTGCTGACGGTCTGATGAAGTGGCATGGCTATGTCCCCGCCTGTTGCAATGTCATGGCGTGGGAATGGACCAGCGGTGGTCAATCTGATTGATCGGGATCAAATCTTGCCGGACGGAGCAAGGAATGCGCTGTGCGGCTGATCCGTATGGGAATTCGGGCAAACGCAGATCAAGACATCGATTGATGCACATCAATTGGATCGCTAGAGGGGCGCTGTAGCAAAGGAGCCATGCCCAACGTGCGTCCCGGAGAAAAACCAGAAATCGCCCGCCTGCCGCTGTTTCGCGAGATGCAGGAAGAACAGCGCGAGCGGATCTTCTCGGGCTCGTTCCTGCAAGTCTTCCCGCCGCAGCTGACCCTGTTCGAGCTGGGCCAGCATCCCGATTTCCTGCACGTGCTGATCGATGGGCTGGTCGAGCTTTACGCGACCAGCGCTGGGCGTGACACGACGATGCGGATCGTGGAGCCGGTGACCAGTTTCATTCTGGCAGCGGTGGTCACCGACATGCCCTACTTGATGTCGGCGCGCACGCTCACGTCCTCGCGAATCCTGTTGGTTCCGGCCGCGCTGGTGCGCGAAGTGGTCAAACAGGACTGTGCGCTGACGCAAGCGACGATGCGCGAACTGGCGCTGGCCTATCGCGACATGGTCCGTGCGCTGACCGACATGAAGCTGCGACAATCGGCAGAGCGGCTTGGCAACCTGCTGCTCCAGCAGGAGCGTCGCCAGGGCGGCAACGGCGCGGTGCAACTCAAGGCTGAAAAGCGGCTGCTGGCCTCGCTGCTCGGAATGACGCCTGAAAACCTTTCGCGCGCGTTCGCTGTGCTCGGCCAGCACGGGCTCGAAGTCGATGGCGCGCTGGTCAAAATTGGCGACCGTACCGCACTCGAAGCGTTTTCCCGCCCCGACCCGGTCAAGGACGACGACTAGAACTTCGCTTCGATCTGGAACCAGAACTTGGTCGTATCGGTGGCAAAGGCATCCGCATTGTAGCGCGCGACCTTGGCGGTCAGGCCGATCTGCTTGGTCATCGGATAGCTGACCGAGGCATCCCATTCGCTGCCATAGTTGATGCCCAACCGCGTCGAATTGTAATCGTGCCACATCGCCCGTAGCGTCAGCCCGGCAAGAGGCCCTTTGCCTGGGACCTTATAGCCGGCATCGATATAGATATCGCGCAGGCCATTGGCGGGGGTGGTCAGGAACTTGTCGGCCCAGCCATTGAAGGCGTGCAGCGTGGCGAGCGGGGTTTGCAGGGCAAGATCGGAAGAGCGTCGTGTAGGGAAAGAGTGTCTTCGCCTGTGTAGATC
>CALCQB010000130.1 GCA_937897535.1 uncultured Novosphingobium sp.
CGCGCGCTCAAGTGGGCGGTCGAGGAGATGGAGCGGCGCTATCGCCAGATGAGCGAGCTGTCGGTCCGCAACCTGACCGGCTTCAACGAAAAGGTCGTCTCGGCCCAGGCCAAGGGCAAGCCGCTCGGCCGCCGGATCCAGATCGGGTTTGATCCCGAGACTGGTGAGGAACTGTTCGAGGAACAGCAGCTCGATTATCAGCCGCTGCCGCAGATCGTGGTGATCGTCGACGAACTGGCCGACCTGATGGTGACCGTCGGCAAGGAAGTCGAAGTGCTGATCCAGCGCCTGTCGCAAAAGAGCCGCGCTGCGGGCATCCACTTGATCATGGCGACTCAGCGCCCGTCGGTCGACGTCATCACCGGGGTGATCAAGGCCAACCTGCCGACCCGGATCAGCTTTGCCGTGACCAGCCGGATCGACAGCCGGACGATCCTGGGCGAACAGGGTGCCGAGCAGCTGCTGGGCAAGGGCGACATGCTCTACAAGCCCAACACCCTGCCGATCATGCGGGTCCACGGCCCGTTCGTTTCGGACGAGGAAGTTGAACGGATCGCCGATTTCTGGCGCGCGCAGGGCAAGCCCGAATACGTCGATTCGGTCACCGAAGAGCCCGAGGACGGCGGCTTCGGCTTCGACGATCTCGACGCCACCGCCAGCGACAATCCGGACGAGCGCAAGTACCGCCAGGCCTGCCAGATCGTGTTCGAAAGCCAGAAGGCCAGCGCCTCGTGGCTCCAGCGCCAGATGGGCGTCGGCTACAACACCGCGGCAAAATGGGTCGAGCGGATGGAAGGCGATGGCTTCGTCGGCCCGGCCAACCACGTCGGCCGCCGCGACATCTACCGCGACAAGGATGGTTCGCCGCTTTAGCGCTTGAGGAGCTTCGCATGGCGTTCGCCGTAAATGAGGATGACGAACGCGACTTTCCCGCCGAGTTGATCCGCTGGCTGGCGGACAAGAGCCCCGATGTCTGGTTCGCGACCACGCGGCGGCTCAATTGGGACAACGCGATTCCGGTTTTGCAGTGGATCGTCTCGCAGCCGAATTGCGACAAGGCGAATGCAGCCATGATCTTCTGGCTCAGCGAACCGGCCTACTACGGCGAACGCTTGGCCAGAGGCGAAGTGCCGCGAGGTGACGGCTGGTCACTGGTCAATGCGATCCTGACCAATTGGCGCAGCGGATTTTATCAGCGTGCCGAGCTGGCCTGGCCCGACCGGCACGAAGGGGCCGACATCGCCCATTTTCTGGGCCGTCTGGAAGCCGTACCAGGCGCGCGCGAAGCGCTGCAGGTACCGCCGGGCCTACTCGGCAAACTGCCAGGCCGCGAGCCTCAGGTTGCAACAGCCCACGATCCGGAAGAGAACCCTGAACTCTGGGACCTGCTCTATGGACTAGGCACCTGGGCTGGCAACCGCCCGATGAGCGAGGCCTGGCAAGCCGAGCGCAAGGCCAAGGCGCAACTGGCCGCAAAACGCCGGAAGGAAATTGCCTTGGGAATCCTCTTTCTGATCGTGGCGGCTGGATTTGCCGTCCTGGCGGTGGTGTTGAACAGCCACAAGCCCTGACCAGGCGCTCAGACATGCCCCGGTGCTAAGCGCTTTCGTTTGCGGCGAAAAGCTGGCACTCTTCCGCCCGGGACGCATCGTGCGGCGCTGGGGCCGCGGGGGTGGCCATGCCTGAGTTCCGCTACAAGGCCTTTGTCAGTTACTCGTGGTCCGACGCGGCGTGGGGCAAGTGGCTGCTCCACGAGATCGAGACCTATCGCACCCCGGCGGCGTTGATCGGCAAGGCCGGGGCGCATGGCGAGGTGCCGGCCCGGCTCCATCCGCTGTTCAAGGACCGCGAGGAGGAAGCCGCGGGGGCGAGCATCGGTGCGGCGGTGGAAACGGCGCTGGCCAGTTCCGAATTCCTGATCGTACTGTGCTCGCCGCGCTCGGCGCAGTCGCAATGGGTCAACCACGAGGTCGCGTGGTTCAAGACCCACCGCGATCCGGCCAACATCCTGGCGCTTATCGTCGATGGCGAGCCGGGCAGCGGCGGCGAGAGCGAATGCTTCCCCAGGGCGCTGACTCATGCGGTGAACTCGGACCTGACGATCAGCGACGTTCCGGTTGATGCCCCGCTCGCCGCCGACGCGCGGATCAGCGGCGACGGCAAGCGCCGCGCCAAGATCAAGCTGGCGGCGGCGATGCTGGGGGTCGGCCTCGACGAACTGGTCAACCGCGACGACGCGCGCCGCACCCTGCGCACCCGGATCGTGGTGGCAAGCTCGCTCGCGCTGGCGACGGTGATGAGCGGGATGGCCTGGTACGCGATCCAGGCCCGGAACGAGGCGCAGGTCCAGCGCGGGCAGGCCGAAGGGCTGGTCGAGTACATGATCGGCGACTTGCGCAAGAAGCTGCAACCAAAGGTCCAGATCGAAGTCCTGGGCAGCATCGCCGACCGGGCCCAGGCGTTCTACGCGGTGCAGAGCAAGTACCCGATGGATGAGGAAGCCCTGGCCCGGCGCGCGCGGGTGCTCAAGCTGCTCGCTGATCTCGAACTGGACCGGGGCCACTCGGACCAGTCGCTGGCCTTGTTCAAGCAATCGGTCGCGGCGTCGGGCGAACTCTTGCAGCGCGATCCTGACAATCCCGACCGGATTCTGGAACAGGGGTTTGCATTGCAGGGACTGGGCACCTTCCTGTTCCAGCGCGGCGATCTGGCGGGCGCGGAAAACTATATGCAGCAGGCGGTCGACCTGACCCGGCACCTGGTCGAAGATCTGGGCCAGAAGGACGAATGGCTGGCGGAATACGCAACCGCGATGGGTAATCTGGGCATCGTCCAGTTGCAGCAGAACCGGCTTGAGCAAGCGCAAGTCAATCTGGACAAGTCGATTGCGATCAAGCGCAGCACGATCGCGCTGGACGATCGCAAGCACACCGGTTGGACAGATTTTGCGTACAGCCTGTCATGGGCCACGGATGTGGCCTTTCGGCTGGGCGATCTGGCCAAGGCCAAGGCGTTGCGCGCTGAGGAACAGGATCTCTATCGTCGTATGCTGGCCCAGGACCCCGACGATCAGTCTGCAATGTCATCGCTGACTGTCAGCCGCCGCAAACAGGCGGAAGAACTGTTGTTGCAAGGAGACACGGGCGGCGCGCTTGCGATCGCGCGCGAGGCCGATGTGCAGGCCGGAAAATCGCTTGCCGCCGATCCGGGCAATCTCAACACGGTGGAAGACGCCGCGAACACGGCGCTGGTTCTGGCCAAGGTCGAATTGCAGATCGGAAACGCGGCGGCGGCACAGCAGGCGGCCGACCGGGCGGCGGCACTGGCGCAGCGATTGGTCGCGGACGATCCGGCGGTGCTGAAGTGGAGCGGCGTGCTGCTGGGGCAGGCCCGGTTGACCGGCTATGCCGCACGGGCGCGGCGCGCAACCGGAACCGCCTGCCTTGTCGCGCTCACCCCTGTTGCTCCGGAATCGGCAAGGCTCGATACAATGCTTGCCGCCCATCGCGGCGATCCCAAATTGTCGCTGACCGTGGCGCGCGGGTTCATGATGCGCGGCGATGCCAGCGCCTTGGCGGGGGATTTTGGTGCTGCCAAAACGGCCTGGGACAAGGCCGGGGCAGCCTTGAACTCGCTCTACGGCTCGCTCGATGCGATCAAGGATCCGGGTGGGCGTGTACTGGCGGATCAGTTGCGTCAGCGCCAGACCACACCCCGCGCGGTTGCTGTGCGGGGCGCGGTCTGCGGATAGTCTGGATCAACTCGGCTTGATCACCACGCTGGTGTGAGTCATCGGATCGGGCCGCTCGTTGAATATGATCGTTTGCGTCTCGGCCCGGTTCGCATCGTTCCTGTATTCGAGAACCAGTCCTTGGTAGTTGACGTTGTTCTGGTAACCCTTGGCATCGTCGCAGATCTTGGTGATCTGGTAATGGGCTTCCTTGAGCGGCGGGTTGATGAAGTGTTCGGGCTCACCCAGGATCACCACGCTGACTGGCTTGTTGCCCGGGGCGCTTTTGGGGATCGTGATGGTGACCGGGCTGGCGCCCGAGCAGACGTGCTGAAGGTCGGCCGCGCTCAGCGGAATCATGGTCGTGCCTTTGAGCACGAACCCGGCGGGGCACTTGGCCGGTGCCGTTTCGGTATCGATCATCAGGATGCAGCCGGACTCGGCATAGACCTGCGCGATGTCCGCCGGTTCGGTGCTGGCCATCGGCAGCAGAGTCTGGTTGAAGGAAACCAGCGTGCCATCGACCACCGAGCAGAAGCCACCGGTGATCTCGACGCTTTGCGGCCAGTTTTGCGTGCCGATCATCTTGCCGGCCGCGCCGAGCAGGATCGGCAGATTGGGCGCAATCGCATGTTGACCGGACAGTTCGAAGCACGAGGTGTTGCGGCCCGATCCGCCGTGGCCATCAGCCCAATAGCCCGACACGTTGAATTGGATCCCGCTCACCGTGAGGGTGCCGGCCATCGGGCCGAGGTTTTCGGCACTGGTCTGAAGGATCATGCTTCCATCGGCGCTTTCAAGGTTCCAGTTCAGTCTCATGTGAAGTCTCCCATTGGCGTGTTTGCCGGGTATCGACTGGCAAAGGCTTGTAAAAGGTGACGCGGGACAGGCCGGGTCGTACCGCCCCGCGGTGCGCAACCTACTGCATCGAGCGGTTGGTCCAAAGCCCGCACTGACCTGACGAAAGCCAGTGCGGACTCCGGTCGGCGATACTGGCTTAGGTGGGCTTGATCACCACACTCGTGTGAGTCTTGACCCGGCCGTGGTTGAAATCGATGACCTGGGTCTGCGAGCGGCCCACGCCGGTCCAGCCATTGTAGTACTGCAGCACCAGCCCCACGGTGTTGCCCGGTGCCTGTCCGCTCGAATCGAACAGGATCTTGGCGATCTGGTGGTGCGCTTCCATCAGCGGCGGGTTGGCGAAGTGATCGGCGGGGGCGCCGAAGACCACGCAGACCGGACTGCCATCGGGCGCCGCGGCCGGGATGTTGATCGTGATCGGGCCGGTACCGGTGAGGATCCCGGCGGTCGGAACCGCCTGTCCACCAATGGTGCAGGACGTGCAGGTCAGCGCATCGCTCGATGCATCCAGCACGATGATGCAGGGGGATTCGCTGTAGGCCTGGGCAACATAGCCGGGAGCATCGAGCGCCACGGGCAGCAGGGTCTGGGTGAAGGCGTTGACCACCCCGTCGGTCACCGAACAGGCGGCACCGGCGATCTGGACCGCGTTGGGCCAATCGCCCGGCCCGGACATGTTCCCCGCCGCAGCAATGTAGTGCGAATCCGCGTTCGGGTCCTGCCCCGACACTTCGAACGCCGAGAAGTTGCGGCCTGGCACCGAGCCGGAAGCGGCCCAGCCCCCGGCGATAGCGTAGTTCTCGCCGTTCTTGACCATCGTGCCGCTGATGGCGCCACCACCATCGGCGTTGAAATTGATTGAAACGGTGCCGTCGAGGCTGCTCAGAATCCAAGGCATGATCGTTCTCCTGTTGGGTTGCTGATGAGGAACGCGATTCCATCCGGACCGCGGTGATCGGACTAGGTGGCACGGGGCAGGAAGGGTCGCGCATCCTGCCCCGCGCCTGGCACCGAGGCTGCGAATTCGCCAGTCCCGGTGCCATGGGGTGCTTATGGGTCCGCGCGGCGCTCCGGTCCTTGGCGCGAACCTGAAGTTTCCTGAAATTGCAGCGCTCAAGTCTGAATTGGACGAGGCCCGCCTTATGGATTAACCCTGAGCTCGCGCGGCCGGTCGTGGGGCTCGCGCGCGTGGGGCAACACATGTCAGAAAGCGCGGCTTTCAGGATCGGTGCGCTGGTCCTGCATCCCGATCGGCAACTGCTGAAAGATGGCCAGCGCCTGCCGCTGGGTTCAAAGGCGCTGGCGCTGCTTTCGGTGCTGGCCAGGGCGCGCGGGTCGATGGTCACCAAGGACGAGCTGATGGAAGCGGTCTGGCCCGGGGTGATCGTCGAGGAGAACGCGATCCAGGTCCACATCGCCGCGCTGCGCAAGGCACTCGGCGACGAGGCCCCCTGGCTGACCACGATCCGCGGGCTGGGTTACCGGCTCGAAGCCGGGCCGCCCGCAGCGGAACCGGCCGCCGGACCCGACCATCCCACCGGGCCAACCGTGCTGGCGGTGCTGCCGTTCGACAACCTTTCCAGCGACCCCGAACTGACCTTCTTCTGCGACGGAGTTTCGGAGGAAATCCTCACCCGGATCACCCGCCACGCCCGGCTGACCGCGATCGGCCGCACTTCCAGCTTTCAGTTTCGCGGGGCCGACAAGGCGCTGGCCGGGGCGAAGCTCAAGGCCAGCCACGTGCTCGACGGGTCGATCCAGCGGGCCGGCGGGCGGATCAGGGTGACTGCGCACCTGCTCGATTGCGCCACCCAGTCGAGCCTGTGGTCGCAGCGCTTCGACCGCGATCTGGAAGATATCTTCGCGGTGCAGGACGAGATCGCCGAGGCGATCGCCGCCGCGCTCGAGCTGGAATTCGCCGCGGGCGAGGTCGAGCCGGTCGATCCGGCGATCTACGACCTGTACCTGCGGGCCCGCGAACGGGTGACCAGTCCGGCGCTGATGGAGCGCAATGTCGCCTCGTTGCAGCAGGTAACCCGGCTCGCCCCGCGCTTTGGCCCCGGCTGGGCGACACTGGCCTATCGCCGGGCCGAGCTGATGATGCATTGCCCCTATGACCGCCGCGCGAACCAGCGCCGCGAGATCGCGCTGGACATCGGCCAGGCCGAGCAGCTCGACCCCGGCCACCCCGATACGCTGGCCGCGCGGTGGGAGCTGATGCCGCCGTTCGGCTCGCTCGCCGCCCAGCAGGCGATGCTCGATTCGGAAGTTGTCACCAACCCCGGCTCGGTCGATTTCCTGACCACCCGGGCCTATTTCCTCGAATGCACCGGGCGCAGCAGCGCCGCCGCCGAAGCGGCCGGCCGGGCCGCCCGGCTCGATTCGCTCAACCCCTTCGCGATGGGCCTCTACGGGCAGGCGCTGTGGTTTGACGGGCAATACGACCGCGCGCTGGCGACGATGGAGTTCGTCCGCCAGAAATGGCCCGACAGCCACCATTCGGTCGCGGTACTGATCCAGGCCCATGTCCACCGCCAGGACTGGGACGCGGTCGAGCGGCTGACCCAGCCGTCGCGGCTGGCGCTTTACCCCTTGCGCGAACACGTCGGGGTGGTCGCCTTCGCCCGGGTGATGCGCAGCCCCGCGCCGCAAGGCCGCCGCGCGATGTTCGATACGATCGCCCGCCGCGCCAATGCCACCGGGCACATCGACCCGCAGGTCGCGGTGGTGGCGGCCGAACTGGGCTTCGTCGACGAGACTTTCGCGCTGCTCGAACGCTGCCGGTTCGGCCCCTGCGGTTCGCCGCGCGACGTGATGGGGACCCACGCCTATCGCACCCTGCTGCTGTTTCCCAAGCCCTATGCCCGGCTGCGCGCCGACCCGCGCTTTGTCACGGTCTGCGCCCGGCTCGGGCTGACCGAATACTGGCTGGAAAGCGGACACTGGCCCGATTGCGCCGACGAGGTGCCCTATGATTTCAAGGCCGCCTGCGTTGCGCTGCGCGACCATCCGAAGGACGCGTTCCTGGCCTGATCAGCGCACCGGGCGGGGGCTGCGCAGGGCCAGCCAGGTAAACGGCAAGGCCAGCAGCGCCAGCGCATCGGCCCCCAGCAGCGGCAGGGTCCAGCTCTGCCCCGATCCGGCGGCGGCAAGCCGGTCGCTGGCATAGCCGATCGCCAGGGAGACCGCGCCGATTGCGACGATGTTGATCACCAGCATGTTGAAGCCGGTCGCGGTCGCCTTGAGCCGCGGCGGGGCCAGTTCCTCCAGCACCGCGAACAGCGGCCCGTACAGCACGGTCATGAACAGGATCGAACCGATCATCCCGGCGTAGAACAGCGCCGAGCCGCTTTCGGCCAGGCGGTAGACCGGTAGTAGTGGGCCGATCACCAGCAGGATCAGGAACACCGTGACCGCCCGGTCCTGCCCGAAGCGGCGCTGCGCCCAGTCACAAAACAGACCCGAGCCAAAGGTTCCGGCGAGGCCGACCACGACGAACAGCAGGCCATAGGTCGCCCGCGCCGTGGCCGGATCGAGCCCCTTTTCCGAAGTCAGCCAGAGCTGGACGAAGGCCCCGGTCGCGGTGTGGGCGTGGGCAGCGATGATCGCCAGCGAGGCCCACAGTGCCCGCGGAACCGCCCGATAGAGCGCGAACAGCGCGGCCAGGTTCCCGGCCAGCGTCGGCTGGTGACTGAGATCGGGCGGATCATCCCGAAGCCGGACCAGCGCGGCCAGCGCAATGATCCCCAGCGCGCCCATCAGCAGGAAGGTTCCGCGCCAGCCGAGGATCGGGCCAAGCAGGCCGGCGATCAGGAAGCCGCCGCCGATTCCCAGCGGAATCCCGGCAAAGAACAGCCCGAGCGCGCCGGCCTTGTGACGGTCATCGACCCGGGCGAGGATGATATTGCT
>CALCQB010000131.1 GCA_937897535.1 uncultured Novosphingobium sp.
GCCCGAGCGCGCCGGCCTTGTGACGGTCATCGACCCGGGCGAGGATGATATTGCTCGCGGTCGGCACCAGGGTCGCCTCACCGGCCGCGACAAACGGCCGCGCCGCCAGCAAGGTCCAGAACCCCTGCGCCAGACCGGCCAGCGCCGTGAACAGGCTCCAGATGCCAAGTCCCGTCGCCAGCACCCGGACCCGGCCGATCCGGTCGGCCATCACCCCGGCCGCCAGCGCCGCGATTGCATAGACCCCGCTGAAGGCCAGGCCCGCGACCAGTGCGAACTGGCTGCGGCTGAGCGCCAGGTCGTGCATGATATCGGCGGCGAACGCCGCGACGAGTTGCCGGTCGATCTGGTTGACCACGTGCAGCGCCAGCAGAAACAGCACCAGCCCCCAGGCCCCGCCGCGTGCCGAGGGAGCAAGCTCTGGTGGCTGTGTACCGGGGTCATCCATTCAGACCATCCCGCCGTTCGGGCTGATGATCTGCCCGGCGAGGTAGTGATGCTCGCCGCACAGGTAGAGCGCAAGGCTGGCATATTCGTCCATCTGACCCAGCCGCCCGGCCGGGATCATCTGGAACAGTCGGCCCCGCTCGGCGGGATCGAGCCGGGCCAGGTAATCCTCGAACATCGGGGTCGCGACGCCGCCCGGCGCGATGGCATTGACCAGAATGTTCGCCCCGGCGACTTCGGCCGCGACCGAACGGGTGAAGGCGATCACCGCGCCCTTGGTGGCCGAATAGTGCGGGCTGTGCGCGCTGAACGCCGACAGGCCCGCGATCGAGGCAATGTTGACGATCCGGCCATAGCCGCGCGGCTCCATCGCCCGCAGCGCGGCGCGGGTGCAAAAGAACAGCCCGTGGACGTTGACGCCCCAGTATTTCAGCCACTCCGCATCGCTCATCGCGCTGGTGAAGCCGAGCGAGCGACGCGGTTCGGGGGTGGTAAGATAGGTGTAGTGGGTATTGCGGCGCACTTCATCGTCGGGGCCGCCCGGCACCAGCGCCGCATTGTTGACCAGGACTTCGACCGGGTCAAGCTCGCGCGCGACCGCAGCGAAGAAGCCATCGACCGCGGCACTGTCGCTGACGTCACAGGGCATGGCGAAGACCTCGATGCCCTGCGCCCGCAGCGCGGCGGCAGTCTCGTCCAGTTCGGCCGCGCGCAGATCGCACAAGGCGAGGCGACCGCCGGCCGCGCCCAGCGCAGCGGCGATCGCCCGCCCGAGTCCGCGCGCCCCTCCGGTTACGACGCAGACTCTCCCCTCGACCGAATTCACGCGTATTCCCACCGGGGCACGCCGCGCTGGCCGGGCTGGCGATTGGGCATGTAACCCAGCTTGCGCAGGGTTTCGTCGGTCGACTGGTAAAAGGTGCCGATCTGGTAGATCGCCTTGGCTTCGGGCCCGGTCGCCACATCGCGGTGCAATTCGTTCGCGATCCGGACCATCTGCTCGATCTGCTGCACGCTGGTCATCCGCTCGCCCTTGCGGCTCCACAGATTGTCCTCGATCCCGACCCGGACGTGCAGCCCCAGCGCGATCGCGATCGCGCTGAACGGAGCGACGTTGCGCATCAGCGTTTCGATGGTCAGCACCGCGCCATCGGGCACGCGGCGGGCAAATTCGATCAGATCGGCGGGATGGGTTCCGGCCGCCCCGCTGCCGATCGCGACATAGTTCAGGATCAGCGGGCCATTGTATTGTCCCTTGCGGATCAGCCGCTCGACCGTCTCCAGCTGGCTCATATCGCCGATCATGAAGTGCGGCTGGATGCCGTTGCCGACCAGGCGCTTGAGGTGCTCTTCGACGAAGGCCGGGCCGCTTTCAAACGACATGTTACGATAGGCTTCGAACATCGCCGGGTTGGTCAGGCAAGTGCCGGCAATGTCGTCGGCACTCATCAAGGCCGAAATGTCCATCTGGTTGGTGTTGATCGCGATCGTCACCTGATCGGGCTTCGGCGTCAGCTCGGCCAGCATGTGGCGGGTATCGTCGGACAGCCACTTGGCCTCGCCGCCCTCGCCTTCGGGGGCAAAGCTGATCGAGCCGCCGACCTGGATCAGCATATCGGGACAAGCGCTGCGGATCCGGTCGATCATCTCGTTGAACATCGACAGCCGCTTCGAGCCCGATCCATCCGCCTCGCGGCAGTGGAGGTGGAGCACGGTCGCACCGGCGTTGTAGCAATCGACCGCCTTCTGGACCTGATCGGCCATACTGACCGGGATGTCTTCGGGGAAGTCACCCGGCAGCCACTGCGGGCCATAGGGAGCAACCTGGATCACCAGCTTTTCCTGGTTTTCGGGCAGCAGGCTATCATCGAGGAAATGCATGTTCAGTCCTCCTTGGTGGCTGGCACGGGAATTCCGCGCGCGTTCATTTCGTCAACCAGATGCGGGGTGCCGAGCGCGACCGAGTGGATCCCGAGCACCGCCACGAGTTGCAGCACGGCCATGATCTCTTCCGGGGTCGCGCCCAGATCGAGCGCCTTGGCGATGTGCCGCTTGACCCCGGGCGAATACATATGGGTGCAGCTGGCATCGACCGCGATCGCCAGGAATTCATAGGTCTTGGGATCGATGATCCCCTTGCGCGCGGCATGGGTGCCCATGTCGAGGAACTTTTCCATCCATTCGGGATCGAACGCGGCGGCCTGATCCCAGGCCCGGTTCCATTGCCCGCCGGCCCGCGCGGCATCGCTGATCGGGGTGGTGGTTGGCATCGCTCTCTCTCCCAAGAGACGCCAAACTAGCGCGCCGCGCTGGACATGATTTAGATTTTGCGCCATTTGATTGTGCAAATGCGCCAACATCCCACTGTCCGCGCCGCGGCCCTGACCGGCTTTGGTGCCCTGGCCCGCTCCTACGGGCTGGACCCGGCGGCGCTGCTGCGCGAGGCGGGGCTGCCGACCGATCCCGAGCGCGACCCCGACCGGCGACTGGCCGCGAGCCGGATCAACCGGCTATTCGAACAGGCCGCTGAGCTCGCCGGAACCGAGGATTTCGGCCTGCGGCTGGCCGAACTGCGCGGTTTTTCCAATCTTGGTCCGGTCACCCTGCTGGCCCGCGACGAGCCGGACATCCGCAGCGCGCTGGGAATCTTCATCTCCTATCTGCCGCTCCACAACGAAGCGCTGACCATCGATCTTGTTGAGGAGGGCGGGCTGGCGATCCTGGGCTGTACCATCGCCAGCGACGGGCCGCGCATCCAGGCCACCGACGTCGCCGTGGCGATGCTGCACCGGATCCTGCGCCAGTTGCTAGGGCTGGGTTGGCATGCGCAGGGAATCTATCTTGAACGCCCCCGCCCGGTCCGGCTCGGGCAGTTCGAGCGCAGCTTCAGCGGGCGGGTCCATTTCGCCCAGGACTTCAGCGGAATTGTCTTCGATCCGGCTGACCTCGACCGGCCCAACCTGCTCGCCGAAGCGGCGCTCAGGCCCTACACGGCGCAGCTGCTGGCGGGCCTGCCCGGTCTGGCCGATCTGCCGCTGGCTGAGCGAGTCCGCCGCCTGCTGCGCGCGATGCTGGCCGGGCGGCGCTGCACCGCACCGCTGGTGGCGGATCGGCTCGGCCTGTCGCGGCGGACGATGGAACGGCGGCTGGCGGCGGAGGGCGCCAGCTTCCATGCCCTGCTCGACGAAGTGCGCGGCGATCTGGCGCGCGGCCAACTGACCGGGACCACGCGCAGCAATGCCGAGATTGCGGAACTGCTCGGCTTCGCCAGTTCCGCCGCCTTCACCGCCTGGTTTGCCGGTCGCCACGGCTTGCCCCCGCAGGCCTGGCGGCGCGGGCATATGGCGTGACGGCTTGCCTTATGCCCCCGTCCCGGCGAAAGGCGGCTCCATGATCCGCGTGACCGATCTGACCCTGCCGCTTGACCATCCGCCCGCCGCGCTGGAAGTGGCGTTGTGCGACCGGCTGGGGATTGCATCGGACCAGCTCGAGCGGTTCACCATCGCCCGGCGCGGCAACGATGCCCGCAAGAAGTCGGCGATCAAGCTGGTCTATGCGATCGACGCGGTGGTGGCGGACGAAGCGGCGGTGCTCGCCGCCCACGCCGGCGATCCGCACCTCCGGCTGACGCCCGACACCACCTACAAGTTTCCAGTAATGGCGCCCGAAGGCTGGTCCGGTCCCCGCCCGGTGGTGATCGGCGCGGGGCCGTGCGGCTTGTTGGCGGCGCTGATCCTAGCGCAGATGGGGTTAAAGCCGATCATCATCGAGCGCGGCAAGGCGGTGCGCGAGCGGACCAAGGACACCTGGGGGCTGTGGCGGCGCGGCGTGCTCGAGCCGGAAAGCAACGCCCAGTTCGGCGAGGGCGGCGCGGGGACCTTTTCCGACGGCAAGCTGTACAGCCGGATCAAGGATCCGCGGCACCTGTCGCGCAAGGTGCTGACCGAGTTCGTCAAGGCCGGAGCCCCGCCCGAGATCCTGACCGAAGCCCATCCGCATGTCGGCACCTTCCGGCTGGTTACCATGGTGATGTCGATCCGCGATACGATCGAAGCGCTCGGCGGCGAATACCGCTTCGGCACCCGGGTCGAGGATTTCGTGCTCGAAGACGGCCGCTTGACCGGGCTGCAGCTCTCCACCGGCGAGTTGCTGCCCGCGCACCATGTCATCCTGGCGGTCGGCCATTCGGCCCGCGATACCTTTGAAAGGCTGCACGCGCGCGGGATCTACCTCGAGGCCAAGCCCTTCGCGATCGGGGTGCGGATCGAGCATCCGCAAGGCTGGATCGACAAGGCCCGCTATGGGCCGAACGCTGGCAACCCGATCCTCGGCCCGGCGGCCTATTCGTTGGCGCACAAGGCCAGCAACGGCCGCTCGGTCTATTCGTTCTGCATGTGCCCGGGTGGCCGCGTGGTTGCCGCGACCAGCGAGCTGGGGCGGGTCGTCACCAACGGAATGAGCCAGTATTCGCGCGCCGAGTTCAACGCCAATTCCGGGCTGGTGGTCGATATCAGCCCCGAGCGGGATTTTCCCGGCGGGCCGCTGGCGGGGGTGGAATTGCAGCGCAGCCTTGAAGCCCGGGCCTATGTCGCGGGCGGAGCGAACTATCACGCCCCGGGGCAAAAGGTTGGCGATTTCCTGGCCGGCAAGGTCGGCGGCGCCTTCGGCAGCATCGAGCCCAGCTACAAGCCCGGGGTGAAGCTCACCGACCTATCCACCTGCCTCCCCGCTTTCGTGCTCGACGCGATCCGCGAGGCGCTGCCGGTGTTCGGGCGGCAGATGCCGGGCTATGACCATCCCGATGTGGTGATGACTGGGGTCGAGACCCGCACCTCGAGCCCGGTGCGGATCAAGCGCGGGGCGGATTTTCAAAGCATCAACACCCGCGGGCTTTACCCGGCTGGTGAAGGCGCGGGCTATGCCGGCGGGATCCTCTCGGCGGCGGTCGACGGGATCAAGGTGGCCGAAGCGCTGGCAGCGGAACTGGTGGGGGCATGACCGACCTATCCTTTAGCTCCGCCTGCCCTGAGCTTGTCGAAGGGCTGTTCTGGTTCTTTGAGCCCTTGCGTGCGAGGCCCAAAGACAAGGACAGTGCTTCGACAAGCTCAGCATGGACGGATTTTGGGGTGCGGGTGTGAGATTGGAATTCGACGCCATCGTCCTCGGCGCGGGCGCGGCGGGACTGTTCTGCGCCGCCACCGCCGGGCAGCGCGGCAAGCGGGTGCTGCTGCTCGATCACAACGCTGAGCCCGGGCGCAAGATCCTGATTTCGGGCGGGGGGCGGTGCAATTTCACCAATCTGAACACCGCCCCCGACCGGTTCCTCAGCGCCAACCCGCATTTCGCCAAGTCGGCGCTCAACCGCTTCACCTCGCGCGATTTCCTCGACCTGGTCGAGGCCCATGGCATCGCCTGGCACGCGAAGACCTTGGGGCAACTGTTCTGCGACGGTTCGGCCCGGCAGATCGTGGCGATGCTGGTCGAGGAATGCGTCAAGGGCGGGGTGACCATGCGTTATGGCGCACCCGCCGGGGAAATCGAGCACCGTGACGGGCGGTTCCACCTCGCCGGAGCGAGCGCGCCGGCGCTGGTGATCGCGACCGGCGGTCCCTCGATCCCCAAGCTTGGCGCGACCAGCCATGCCTATGATCTGGCCCGGCGCTTCGGCCTCAAGGTGGTGCAACCGCGCCCGGCGCTGGTCCCGCTGACACTGGCGGGCGAGGACGCGCTGTTCACCGAACTGTCGGGCGTGTCGGCCGAGGTCGTTGCCCGCTGCGGCAAGGCCGCGTTCCGCGAGGCGGCGCTGTTCACCCATCGCGGCCTCAGCGGGCCGGCGATCCTGCAAGTCTCGTCTTACTGGCAACGCGGGCAGGATGTGCGGATCGACTTCCTGCCCGATGCGGCCCCCGGCTGGCTGCTCGAAGCCAAGCGCGCCAGCCCGCGCGCCGCACTGCGCCGAGTGCTGCCCCTGCCCGAGCGGCTGGCGACGACACTGGCCGAGCGGCTGGGGCTGGCGGGCGAGCTTGTCGCCATGTCCGACAAGGCGCTGCGCAGCGCTGAGCAAGCCTTGCGCGACTGGCAATTCCACCCGAACGGCAGCGAGGGCTTCGCCAAGGCCGAAGTTACCGCCGGGGGGATCGACACCGCCGGGCTCTCGAGCCAGACGCTCGAAGCACGCAAGGTGCCGGGGCTCTATGCGATCGGCGAGGCGGTCGACGTGACCGGCTGGCTCGGCGGATACAATTTCCAGTGGGCCTGGGCGAGTGCGCGGGCAGCGGGCGAGGCGCTGTGACCCCGGCCCGCTGCACCACTGCCTGGGCGCTGGCGCGACCTAGCTGAAGGTCGGTGCCAGGTCCGATCCGAGCGGATCGCTGCCATAGCGGTTGTTGCCGTTGGTCCCGCGCGAAGCGAGCCAGACGATTAGCACGATGGCCCCGATGATCGGGACCAGCGCGATCCAGTACCACCAGCCCGACCGCTCGGTATCGTGGAGGCGGCGGACCATGGCCGCGAGGCTCGGCAGGAAGTTGACCAGCGCTACCAGCAGATAGACCCAGCCGTAACCCATGCTGATCGCATCGCCGGTTTCCGGATTGGTGATCGAGAAGCTGGTGCCGATGATATTGTCGATCACCCCCCCGACGATCTGGGCGAGAATTCCGTAGAGCACGAAATACCAATATTCCGAGCGCGAAGCCCGGCCTTCCCAAGTCACGAACTTGGCAAAGCAAGTCTTGATCGATTCACTGAAAGTCATGGCACCGGTCCCCCTGTTCAGATGTCCAGATGAGACGAGTAGAACACGGCTTGGCTCCACCGACAATCCCGATTCTGGCACCCGCCCTGCTCAGGAAATGCTGACGACACCGCGGTTGGAGTCGAGCCTCACCGTCAGGTCTGCTCGCCCTGGCATCTCGGCCAGAATCCAGCGGGTCAGCCGCTCGTAGTGCTGGATGAAGCGCGTCAGCTCGGCCGGGCTCATCACCGCCGTGCCGCCCTTTAGGCGGAGCTCCGCTTCCTGCTGCTCGCGCCACTCGGCCACCACTTCCCAGCCCGGGGCGGCGAGCAGGATCAGCAGGTCGATCCGGGCGAACAGGCGCTGGTATTCGTCGCCCAGCGCCGCGTTGGCGTGGCCGCGCCACAGCGCTTGCGAGTCTTCGCTCGCCTCCAGTGCATTGACCGGGACCGCCACATCGTTCTGTGGCCGCGCACCGAGGCACCAGCCTTCGAGCAGCAAGACTTGCGTATTCGCTGGAGCAACCGGCCATTCGGAGCGTGGCATGCGATCATCCGCTGCCTTGTCGAACCGGGGCAGCGGTGCCGCCTCACCTCGTTCGAGCGCAGAGATGGTTTCGAGCCCCAGCGCCACGTCGTGCGTCCCCGGCACCCCGCGCGTGCTGAACAGCGGATGGACTTCGGCGGCGAGCCGCTGCCGCTCGGCGCGGGTCTTGTAGAGATCGTCGAGCGAGAGCGCCGCCGTCCTGACCCCGCTACGCTCCAACTGCGCCGACAGATGTGCAACCAGCGTGGTCTTGCCGCAGCCTTGCGCGCCGCAGATGCCGACTACGAGCAGGCCCGGTTGCCGGGCAGTCTCGATCCGCTGCAGGATCGCGGCAGTCAGACGGTGGTCGGTCATCGAAAGCAGGCTAGCACCCTGCACCGCCTCTGCACAGCAAGCCAAAGCAATCGCCACCCCCTGCAATCACGGTCTCCACTTCGCGCGGGCAATGGGTGAAGGCAGATCAACGGAGGGCATGGGCATGCAGAGACTGGCACAGCGGTGGGACGGGGGCTTCGCGCTCAAGGTTGCAGCGGCACTGGCGGTGATCGCGCTGGGCGACTGGCTGTTCTACCAGCGGACCCAGTACCTCGGTGCGTTCGGGCTGATCGGTCTGGCGATCGCCGCCGCGCTCGCCCTGACCCGCCCCGCCGTGCGCCGCGATCGGCGCGCGCTGCTCGCGCTGGCACTGGCGCTGACCGCCGCCATCGCAATGGTCTGGGACGCCGCGCCGCTGCCGTTTGCGCTGTTCTGGGTAAGCCTGGGCCTCGCCACGCTGCTGCCGGGCACCGCCGCGTTCGACGATGGCTGGCGCTGGTTCCAGCGGCTGCTGGTCCACGGGCTGAAATCG
>CALCQB010000132.1 GCA_937897535.1 uncultured Novosphingobium sp.
CGCCCGCCGCAGCGGCCAGCCCGCGCTTGGCTTCGGGAATGCCGAACTTCGAGGCCGAACTGGCGACGATCAGGTCGCAGCTCAGCGCCAGTTCCATGCCGCCGGCCAGCGCATAGCCATCGACCGCCGCGATCACCGGCTTCGACGGGGTCCATTCGGTCAGCCCGCCAAACCCGCGGCCTTCGATGCTGGGGCGTTCGCCGCGCAAGAAGCCCTTGAGGTCCATGCCCGAGCAGAACGTTCCGCCGGCCCCGGTGAGGATCGCGCAGCGCAGGTCGGGGTCGGCCTCGAGCCGGTCCATCGCCGCCGAGATGCCTTCGGCCTGGGCCTTGTTCATCGCATTCTTGGCTTCGGGCCGGTTCATCGTGACGATCAGGACACCGTCTTCGACTTCGGTCAGGACTTCGGTGGCTTCGCTCATGTTCTGGCTCCTCTCGTGAATGTGTTTAACCGAACGATTAAAGCGCGGCGCGGGCCGCGTCCAGCCCTTACTTGCGCAAGGGCACGGCTCTGCTAAGGGGAGCGCGTTCAATTCCCCGGGAAAGCAGCAACGCAATGGCCAAGATCAAGGTGACCAACCCCGTCGTCGAAATGGACGGCGATGAAATGACCCGCATCATCTGGCAGTGGATCCGCGAGCGGCTGATCCTGCCCTATCTCGACATCGATCTGAAATATTACGATCTTTCGGTCGAAAAGCGCGACGAGACCAGTGACAAGATCACCGTCGACGCCGCCAACGCGACCAAGCAGTACGGCATCGCGGTCAAGTGCGCGACGATCACTCCTGACGAAGCCCGGGTCGAGGAATTCAAGCTCAAGAAGATGTGGAAGTCGCCCAACGGCACGATCCGCAACATTCTGAGCGGCGTGGTGTTCCGTGAACCGATCGTGATGCAGAACGTCCCCCGGCTGATCCCGGGCTGGACCGATCCGATCGTGGTCGGCCGCCACGCCTTCGGCGATCAGTACAAGGCGACCGATTTCGTCGTCCCCGGCCCCGGCAAGCTGCGGCTGGTGTTCGAAGGTGACGACGGCACCGTGATCGACGAGGAAGTGTTCCAGTACCCTTCGGGCGGCGTGGCGCTGGCCATGTACAACCTCGACGATTCGATCCGCGATTTCGCCCGTGCCAGCTTCAACTATGGCCTGGGCCTGGGCTGGCCGGTGTACCTGTCGACCAAGAACACCATCCTCAAGGCCTATGACGGACGCTTCAAGGACCTGTTCCAGGAAGTGTTCGACACCGAAGGCTTTGCCGAAAAGTTCAAGGCGGCGAACATCGTCTACGAACACCGCCTGATCGACGACATGGTCGCCTCGGCGCTCAAGTGGTCGGGCAAGTTCGTCTGGGCCTGCAAGAACTACGACGGCGACGTCCAGTCGGATCAGGTCGCGCAGGGCTTTGGCTCGCTCGGGCTGATGACCTCGGTGCTGATGACCCCCGACGGCAAGACGATCGAGGCCGAAGCCGCGCACGGCACCGTCACCCGCCATTACCGCATGCACCAGCAGGGCAAGGCGACCAGCACCAACCCGATCGCCAGCATCTTCGCCTGGACCCGCGGGCTGATCTATCGCGGCAAGTTCGACAACACCCCCGATGTGGTGCGTTTTGCCGAAACGCTGGAAAAGGTCTGCATCGACACCGTCGAAGGCGGCAAGATGACCAAGGACCTCGCGATCCTGATTGGCCCCGAACAGCCGTGGCTGACCACCGAAGGGTTCTTCGAAGCGATCGTCCAGAACCTCGAAACCGAGATGAAGTCCTGGCAGTAAGCCGGATCCATCGCGAACCAGTCAGGCGGCGGCCGGAGCGATCCGGTCGCCGCTTTCTATTTGCCCGCAGGCCGTGACAAAGTCGGCGGCCTTGCCCTAGGGTCGCAGGCATGGCCAGCCCCACAGAATTCATCCCCACCTCCTCACTCGGCGACGCGCTCGTCATCCTTGGCGCGGCCGGGATCGTCATCCCGCTGTTCGCGCGGTTCCGGATTACCCCAGTGGTCGGGTTCATCCTCGCCGGGGTGCTGGTCGGTCCGTTCGGGCTCGGCGGGATGGCGGCGGACCATGCCTGGCTGTCGTTTGTCACGATCAGCGATCCGGGACGGCTCGCGCCGTTCGCCGAGTTCGGGATCATCCTGCTGCTGTTCTCGATCGGGCTGGAGTTGTCGTTCCAGCGGCTGTGGCAGATGCGCAAGACGATCTTCCGGGTCGGGCCGATGGAGCTGTTCGGCGGCGGCGCGCTGATCGCGCTGGTGCTGCTGCTGATGGGCAATTCGCTGCCGACCGCGCTGGCGCTGGGGCTGGCGCTGGCGCTGTCCTCGACCGCGCTGGTGCTGCGGATCGCCGATACCAGCACCCCGGTTGGCCGCGCCGCGCTGGGCACGCTGCTGTTCGAGGACATTGCGCTGGTCCCGATCATCTTCCTGCTCGGCGCGATGGGCCGCGGCGACGAGGCCGCCGACCTGGGAGGTTTCCTCAAGACCCTGGGAATCGGCGCGCTCGTCATCGTCGCGCTGCTCGGGATCGGCCGGTTCGCCCTGCCCCGGCTGTTCGCCCAGGCCGCCCGGACCAAAAGCCCCGAACTGTTCCTCGCCGCCAGCCTGCTGGTGGTGATCGTCGCCGCGCTGGTGACCGGCGCGGTCGGACTGTCGCCAATCGTCGGGGCGCTGGTGGCGGGCTTGCTGATCGCCGAGACCGACTATCACACCGAGGTCGAGACCATTATCGAGCCGTTCAAGGGCCTTGCGCTGGGGATCTTCCTGCTGACCGTCGGGATGAGCCTTGATCTTGGCATGCTGTGGGACCGGTTGGGCGAGATTCTGCTGGCGGTGACGCTGATCCTGTCGGCCAAGGCCCTGGTGACGGGGCTGATGCTGCGGCTGGGCGGCTACCGCACGGCGACCGCGACCGAAGCCGGGATCATGCTGGCCAGCCCGTCAGAAACCACCCTGATCGTGCTGACCAGCGCGGTCGCGGTGAACCTGATCAGCGCCGATGCCGCGCAGTTCTGGCAGATCGTCACCGCGCTCGGGCTGACCGTCACCCCGCTGCTGGCAATTCTGGGCCGCTGGCTGGCACGGCGGGTCGACCGCGCGGGAGCGTTCGAAACCCATCCGGGCGACGACGCCCGCCACCGCAGCCTGATCATCGGCGGCGGACGGGTTGGCAAGCTGGTGGCGGAAATGCTGGTGACGCATGACAAACCGTACCTGATCATCGACGCGAATTCCGACCAGGTCCGCGAGAATCGCGCCGCGGGGCTCAAGACCGTGTTCGGCGATGCCGCCCGCAACGATGCCCTCGCCCGGTTCGGGGCCGAACAGGCCAGCGCGGTGATCCTGACCATGGACGATCCGGTGGCGATCAAGCGGATGGTGCGCCAGTTGCGCCGCGCCTATCCCGAGCTGCCGATCATCGCCCGTGCCCGCGACGCCAGCAACGCCGCCGCGCTCTACCGCGCCGGGGCCAGCCACGCGGTGCCCGAGACGCTGGAGGCCTCGCTCCAGCTATCGGAAGCGGTGCTGGTCGATATCGGCGTGCCGATGGGGCCGGTGATCGCCAGCATCCACGAAAAGCGCGACGAGTTCCGCGCGCAGATCATGGAAGAGGGCGAGCTCGACGAAAAGCCGCGGTTGAAGAGCGCAACGCTGCGCGAGCGTCAGGCTTAGCCCGCCAGCACAGCCTTCACCGCCGCAATCGCCTCGGCCGCCTTGGCCCCATCCGGACCGCCACCCTGCGCCATGTCGGGCCGCCCGCCGCCACCCTTGCCGCCCAGCGCCTCGACCCCGGCGCGGACCAGATCGACCGCGCTGACCTTGCCCGTCAGGTCGTCGGTCACCGCCGCCGCGATGCTGGCCTTGCCATCGCTGACCGCAACGACCACCGCCACGCCTGAACCCATCCGGGTCTTGGCCTGATCGAGCAGGCCGCGCAACTCCTTGGGATCGAGCCCGTCGATTACCTGGCCCGAGAACGTGATTCCGCCAACCTCCTCATCGGCCGCTTCAGCCTTGGCCCCGCCGCCGCCGAGCGCGATGGCCTTCCTGGCCTCGGCAAGTTCGCGTTCCAGTCTGCGGCGCTCGTCGAGCAGCGCGGCAACGCGGGTTTCAACCTCGTCGGGCGTGGTCTTGAGCAGGCTTGCCGCGTGCTTGAGCGCGTCCTCGCGTCCAACCAACCATTGCCGCGCGGCTTCACCGGTCAACGCCTCGATCCGGCGCACGCCCGAGCTGACCGCGCTTTCCGAGACGATCCGGAAGACGCCAATATCGCCGAGCGCGCGAACGTGGGTGCCGCCGCACAGTTCGACCGAATAGGACT
>CALCQB010000133.1 GCA_937897535.1 uncultured Novosphingobium sp.
TGACTGGTCCAGCGGCTGAAGAAGTCGTCGGCGTAGAACCCGGCGGCCGGCTTGTCGGCCATTTCCTTGATGTCGGCCCCGGCGGCGAAGGCCTTCTCGCCCGCGCCGGTCAGCACCGCGCAGCGCTGCGCAGGATCGGCTTCGAACGCGGCAAAGGCGGTTATCAGCTCCTCAAGCACGCCCGAATTGAGCGCGTTGAGCGACTGCGGCCGATTGAGCGTGATCAGCGTGACCGCGCCGCGCGTTTCGGTGAGGATGTGTTCAAAGCTCATCGCGATTTCCATTCGTCATCCGCAGGCAAGGGCGCAAAAATGCTGTCGATCAGATCCTCGGTCACCCCTTGGGGCGTCGCCGGGTTCCACCTGGGTGCGTTGTCCTTGTCGACGATCACCGCGCGCACCCCCTCGGCAAAGTCGGGCAGGGTCAGCACGCGGCTGGCAATGCGGTATTCCATCGCCATGTTGGCGGCGAAATCGGGGCATTCGAGGCTGTCGTGGAGCTGGCGCAGCGCGACCTTGCAGGTCTGCGGGCTCTTGGTCCGCAAGGTTGCCAGTTCCTTGGCCGCCCAGTCGCTGTCATCGGCTTCGAGGCTCGCCAGAATATCCTCATAGCGGTCCGAGGCGAAGTGCCGGGCGATCTGCGTGGCATTGCCCTCGATCCGGGCGTGCGGCGGGGTCACGGCCAGCGCCGCCAGCACCTGGCCCGGCTCGTGGCCGTGGGCCATCCGCTCCTTGGCTTCGGCCAGCTGGTCGTGCGGCAGATAATGAGTGGCAAGGCCGGCCCATTTGCACTCCGCCCCGTCGAACCGCGCACCGGTCAGCGCCAGAAACTGCCCGATCCGCCCAGGCAGCCGCGATAGGTACCAGCCGCCGCCGACATCGGGGAACAAGCCGATCCCGGTTTCGGGCATGGCATAGCGGGTATTCTCGGTCGCGACGTGGAATTTGGCGGGCTGGCTGATCCCGACCCCGCCGCCCATGGTGATCCCGTCCATGAACGCCACCACCGGCTTGGGATAGGTGAAGATCAGGTGGTTGAGCTGGTATTCGTCGTGGAAGAACCGGCGGCCGGAAACCCCGCCGTCGTTCAGCGCCGAATTGCGCAGGAAGGCGATATCCCCGCCCGAACAGAACCCACGGCCCTCGGCGTGGTCGATGATCACGACCGACACTTCGGGATCATCGCGCCATTCGAGCAGCGCGGCGGTCATCGCGTGGACCATCGGCAGCGTCAGCGCATGGATCGCGCTGGGCCGGTTGAGCGAGAGGAACCCGGCATGGCCCTCGCGGCGGATCAGGACGTCCTGGGTCATTGCCGCAGCAGGTCCCGGCCGACGATCATCCGCATCACCTGGTTGGTCCCTTCGAGGATCGAATGGACCCGCAGGTCGCGCCAGAAGCGCTCGATCGGATAGTCGCGCAGATAGCCGTAGCCGCCGAACAGCTGCAGCGCATCGTTGACGATCTTGCTGCCGCTGTCGGTCGCCAGCCGCTTGGCCATCGCGGAGAAGCGGCTCTTGTCAGGCGCACCGGCGCTGACCTTGCAAGCGGCGAGGTAAAGCAACGCGCGCGCCGCTTCCAGATCGGTCGCCATGTCGGCGAGCATGAACTGGGTGTTCTGGAAATCGGCGATCGGCTGACCGAACTGCTGGCGTTCCTTGGTATAGTTGACCGCCTCGTCAAGGCAGCGCTGTGCCCCGCCCAAAGAGCAGGCCCCGATGTTGAGCCGCCCGCCGTCGAGCCCGGCCATGGCGAACCGAAACCCGTCGCCCTCGGCGCCAACCCGGTTGGCGACCGGCACGCGGCAATCCTCGAACACCACCTGCGCGGTCGGGCTGGCGTTCCAGCCGAGCTTCTTTTCGGGTGCGCCGAACGACAGGCCGGGGGTGCCCTTTTCGACCACCAGACACGAAATGCCCTTGGCCTTTTCGTCGCCGGTGCGGACCATGCAGACGTAGATATCGTTATAGCCCGCGCCCGAGATGAACTGTTTGGTCCCGTTGAGCACATAGTGGTCGCCGTCGAGCCGGGCGGTCGCCTTGAGCGCGGCGGCGTCCGAACCGGAACCAGGCTCGGTCAGGCAGTAGCTGGCGATCTTGTCCATGCTGACCAGCTCGGGCAGAAACCGCGCCTTCAATTCGGCCGAGCCGAAGCAATCGATCATCCACGCCGCCATGTTGTGGATCGAGATGTAGGCGCTGGTCGCCGGG
>CALCQB010000134.1 GCA_937897535.1 uncultured Novosphingobium sp.
TGAATTAATGCTTGCGGCCAAAGTCGGGCGCATCATCATCTTGGCCTTGTTCGACAATCGACCGCCGGATGTCACGCGTGCGGCTGAACAACGCCTCCAACTCTTCGCCTTTGTCGTACCGGATGGCGCGTTGCAGGGCGCTTAAATCTTCCGAAAAACGCTGCAGCATTTCAAGCACAGCGTCCTTGTTCGACAGGAACACGTCGCGCCACATCGTCGGATCCGAGGCGGCAATCCGGGTGAAATCGCGGAAACCGCCGGCCGAATACTTGATCACTTCGCTTTCGGTCACGCCTTCCAGATCGCTGGCGGTCCCGACGATGGTATAGGCGATCAGATGCGGCAGGTGACTGGTGACGGCCAGTACCATATCGTGGTGCCGCGCGTCCATCACCTCAACCTTGGCGCCCAGCGCCTGCCACAGCGCGGTGAGCGCCTCGACCTGGGCCGGGTCGGCCCCTTCGGGCGGGGTGACGATGCACCAGCGGTTGTGGAACAGGCTGGCGAACCCGGCATCGGGCCCGGACCGCTCGGTCCCGGCAACCGGGTGCGCTGGGATCACGGCCACGCCGGGCAGGGCCTCGGCCAATGAGGCGGCGACGGTCTGCTTTGACGATCCGACATCGCTAACCACCACCCCGGGTGCGAGGTGCGCAGCGATTTCGAGCGCTACGCTGTCCATCGCGCCGACCGGCACGCACAGGATCACCAGATCGGCTTGGCCAACCGCTTCGGCGGCGCTGGCGCAAACCGTGCCGACCAGGCCGCGCTCCGCCGCCCGCAGGCGGGTGGCGGGATCGGCGTCGTAACCGGTGGTCGTGGCTGCTGGCAGATGCTCCTTGAGCGCCAGCCCGATCGACCCGCCGAGCAGGCCCAATCCGATGATTGCGATCCGCTGAAAGGTCACTGCGCTGCCTCCGCCAGACCGCGCAGCACTTCGGCAATGGCGTCCATCTGCGCGGCGGTGCCGATCGTGATCCGCAGCCCGTGGCCCAGCCCCTGACCGGGCAGCCAGCGGACGATATAGCCAGCCTCGGCCAGGCCGCCATAGGCCGCTTCGCCGGTCAGCTTGCCTTCGAACAGCACCATCACGAAGTTGGCCTGGCTCGGCACCACGCTGACGCCGTGATTGCCCAGCGCTTCGAGTGCGCCGACAAAGCGGCTGCGCACCTCGGCATTGTGGCGGCGCGCGTGTTCGACGAAGTCCTGGTCGGCCAGCGCCACCAGCGCCATCGCCTGGGCTTCGTTGGAGACGTTGAAGGCCCCGCGGATCCGGTGCAGCACCTCGATCACGGTGCGGTCCCCGGTGCCCCAGCCGACCCGCTCGCCGGCCAAGCCATAGGCCTTGGAGAAGGTCCGGGTAACCAGCACGTTGGCGTGGGTAGCGGCCAGTTCCAGCGAGCCGTCGTCCAGTTCCGGTGCGACATATTCGGCATAGGCCTGATCGAGCACCAGCAGCACGTCGGCCGGCAGACCGGCGTGAAGCCGGGCAACTTCGGCACGGGGCAGAAAGGTCCCTGTCGGGTTGTTGGGATTGGCGACGATCACCACCCGGGTGCGCGGGGTCACTGCCGCGAGCAGCGCATCGACATCGGTGCCGTAGTCCTTGGCCGGAGCCTCGACCGGCTCGGCCCCGCTGCGCCGCGCGACGATGTCGTAAAGCGAGAACGAGTATTGCGAGAAGAGCACTTCATCGCCCGGCCCGGCATAGGCGCTGGCGGCAAGATAGAGCAGTTCGCCCGAGCCCGCGCCCATGATCAGCCGCGCCGGGTCGATGCGCCAGAACGCGCCCAGCGCTGCGCGCAGCGCGGTGCTGTCACCGTCAGGATAAAGCGAAGGATGCACTGCCTGCGCGCGCGCAGCCAGCGCCTTTGGGCTGCAGCCCAGCGGATTCTCGTTGGCGGAGAGCTTGACCAGCGGCCGCCCGTCCGCAGCGGCGCTCTTGCCGGGGACATAGGCGTGGATACCGGCGATCCAGGGCTTGGGCTGGGGCATGGCAGTCATAGCGCGCTGGCCCTTAGCAGGCTTGCCGGGAATTGACAGCATGCTTCTCCTACCCCAAGCGGCGAGCATGGCAGCGGGCAATCCCAACCTGGTCAACGACAAGCTGGTGCTCCCCGCGCCGCTCGCGCTCGATGGCGGGCAGAGCCTGCCGCAGGTCGAGGTCGCCTATGAGACGATCGGCACGCTCAATCCCGCAAAGAGCAACGCGATCCTGCTGTTCCATGCCCTGACCATGGACCAGCACGTGGTCTCGAAGCATCCCCGCACCGGCAAGCCGGGCTGGTGGTCGAAATCGGTCGGTCCGGGCAAGGTGATCGATACCGACCGCTATTTCGTGATCTGCGCCAACGTGCTCGGCGGTTGCATGGGCTCGACCGGCCCGGCCAGCCTGGCCGAAGGCGGCAAGCCATGGGGCATGCGGTTTCCGGTGATCACGATCCGCGACATGGTCCGCGCCCAGGTGGCATTGCTCGACGTGTGGGGGATCGACCAGCTCCACGCAGTGATCGGCGGTTCGATGGGCGGGATGCAGGCACTGTCGTTTGCTGCCAACTGGCCGCAGCGGACCCGCGCGGTGCTGGTGATCGCCTCGACCGCGCGGCATTCCGCGCAGAACATCGCCTTCCACGAAGTCGGCCGTCAGGCGATCATGGCCGATCCCAAGTGGCAGGGCGGAGACTATCACGCCAAGGGGAAGGGTCCCGAGGACGGCCTGGCCGTCGCCCGGATGGCGGCGCACATCACTTATCTTTCCGAAGTCGGGCTCACCGAAAAATTCGGGCGGCGGTTGCAGGATCGCAGCGCCAAGACCTTTGGCTTCGATGCCGACTTTCAGGTCGAAAGCTATCTGCGTCATCAGGGATTGAGCTTCACCGACCGGTTCGATGCCAACTCCTACCTCTACATCACCCGGGCGATGGACTATTTCGACCTCGCCGAAGAACACGGCGGGCACCTCGCTGCGGCTTTCGCCGGGGCGACGGCGCGGTTCTGCCTGGTCAGTTTCGACACCGACTGGCTCTACCCGACCAATGAAAGCCGGGTGATCGCCCACGCGCTCAACGCCGCGGGCGCACCGGTCAGCTTTGTCGAACTGAGTGCGCCGTTCGGACATGACAGCTTCCTGCTCGACGTGCCGGCGCAGGACCGGGTCATTGCGGGGTTCCTCAACCAATGAACCCGTTGCGCCCCGATCTCGCGATCATCGCCGCCAACGTCGCGCCGGGCAGCCGGGCGCTGGATATCGGCTGCGGCGACGGCGCGCTGATGGCGGCGCTGCGGGACGAAAAGCAGGTCGATGCCCGGGGGATGGAGCTCGATCAGCACGGCGTCGCCGAATGCGTCGCGCGCGGGCTGTCGGTGATGCAGGGCGATGCCGATAGCGACCTCGCCGACTATCCCGATGCCGCGTTCGATTACGCGATCCTCAGCCAGACGTTGCAGACCACCAAGCGGCCCGATCTGGTGCTCGACGAACTGCTGCGGGTCGGGCGCAAGGCCTTCGTCTCCTTCCCCAACTTCGCGCACTGGAAGGTCCGGCTCAGCCTGCTGTGGAACGGACGGATGCCGGTGACCCGGCTGCTGCCGATCGCCTGGTACGAAACCCCCAATATCCACCACGTCACCGTCCGCGATTTCCGCGAGCTGGTGGCGGCCAGGGGCTACCGGATCGAGGGAGAGTGGTTCCTGTCAGGCGACAAGCTGGCCAGCCCGGCGGCGGCCGCGTGGCGGGCCGAACACGCGGTGTTCCTGCTGTCACGCTGACGCGTCGTTCACCAAGGTCACTTCATCATCGCGGGCCAGTACCCAAAGACTTAGCCCAGCCGCCACGGCTCGCTCCACCGCCAGCGATGTTGGTAGCGACACCGTGACCAGCGTGGTCGCCCCGGCGCGGACGGCTTTCTCGACAATCTCGAAGCTGCACCGCGCGGTCGACAGGACGAAACCGGGGGAGAGCGTCCGTCCGGCGCGGGCCATCGCGCCAACCAGCTTGTCGAGCGCATTGTGGCGGCCGACATCCTCGCGGACCAGCCCGATCGCGCCAGCGGGTGAAACCCACGCGGCCGCATGAGCCGCGCCAGTCTCGCGTCCCAGCGGCTG
>CALCQB010000135.1 GCA_937897535.1 uncultured Novosphingobium sp.
CCTGGGTCGCCTGGTTTTCCAGCTGGAGCATCTGGTCGTTCTGCTCCTCGATCTGGAGGAAGAAGTTGATCATGTAATAGAGCGCCGACCAGGCCAGCATCAGCGTCGCATCGAAATAGAACAGGCTGATGAAGCGCTGGGCAAAGCCGCTGCCGCCGTCGCCCATGTACAGCCCGTTCACCCAGGTATCGACAAAGGCGTAAAGCGCGGTGGCGAGCGGCAGGACCAGCACGGTCACCCCCCAGGTGATCAGTGGCCGCCGGTTGATCAGCTGGCGATAGATCACCGACAGGATCAGGGTCAGCGACAGCCCGGTAACGGTCGAGATCAGGACCAGCACAAGATACGAAAGCGGCTGACCATTGGCGAGCCCCGAGGCCCCGCGCAGCAGCATCGCCCCGCCCCAGCCGGCCGCCTGGAGCCGCCAGAAGGCACGGTTCTTGTTGGCAAAGAACGGGATCGGGCGGAACGGCAGGACGGCCATGGCTGTGGCCTTTAGCAGGTTTTCAGCCCTGCCAAGAGGGGAATCACTTGCCCCGCGCTTCGGCAATCGCCGTACCCAGCACGTCCTTGCCGACCGCACCGGAGATCAGCTGGCCGCCGACCACCCAGCTCGGGGTGCCGTTGATCCCAAGCTGGCGGGCAAAGTCGAGATTGTTCGCCAGCTCGGTCTTGACCCGCGGGTCCTGGATGAACTTGCGGGCGCGATCGAGGTCGAGCCCGGCGGCGCGCGCTGCAGCCTCGATGCTCAGCGCGTCGGTTCGCCCGGCGGCAAACATCGTCTTGTGGAATTCGGGATACTTGCCCTGATCGGCCGCGGCCAGGCCCCAGCGCGCCGCATCGGGGCTAGTCGGGGCGATGATCGGCAGCTCGCGGATCACGATTTTCAGGTCGGGGTTGGCGGCGATCAGCGCCTCGACATCGGGCACGCTCTGGCGGCAGAAGGTGCAGGCAAAATCGGTGAACTCGACCAGCACGACCTTGCCGTTGGGGTTACCCATCACCGCGCCGGGGAAGGCCACTTTCAGCTTGTCGCCGACCCCGGCCAGCTGCTGGCCGGTTTCCTTCCTGCGCAGGTTTTCCATCGCCTCTGGCAGCACTTCGGGATGTTCGAGGATGTAGTTGTGGACCACGGTTTCGATCGCGGCCTTGTCCATCGCCGCCGGTTTGTCGCTCTTGCCATAGGTCCAGCCGGCTGCCGCTCCGGCCAGCATCAGGGCAATGCCGGCCAGGGCCAGCGGCAGGGTGGGACGCGAAGCAAGATCAGCCATGGAGCAAGCGCTACCGGCGTTTCTTGCGCTGTTCAATCGCCGCGCGGGCTTCCATCGCGATATCCCCGGCCCGAATCCAGTCGGGCGTGCCCTTGGTCAGCCCGGCCTGGGCACTCTGCGCGCTTTGCAGCGCCTGCGGGTAATTGAGCTGGAGCGCCTGCTGCTCGGCACTGGCCAGCTGGGCGCGGGGAATGTCGCCGTTCATTCCGTAGATCGTCCCCAGCTGGTACCACGCGAATGGATTTTCCCGGTCGAGCGAGACCGCGGTGCGCAGCACCCGCTCGGCCTCGGGCAACTGGGCGGGATCCTCGGTCGCGATCAGGGCATGGCCAAAGGTGGTGGCGATCAGCGGCTGATAGCCCGACAGCTCGGTCGCCCGGCGCAGCGGCGCGAGCGCGTCGCGGGGTTTGCCCGATTCGAGCAGGATCTGGCCCTTGAGCTCAAGAAAGTAAGGATCGTTCGGGGCCTGGGCCAGGAGCGCGTCGGTTTCGGCCAGCGCCTTGTCGAGCCGGGCTTCCTTGTGAAAGGCATAGGCCCGGGCATAGCGGGCCGGCACCCCGGTCATCGTTTCGGGATAGACCTGCAGGGTCCGCGCGGGTTCGGACAGATAGCCGAACAGCTTGGCCTTGACCCGCTGGAACCGCGCCTCGATCACCGGATCGGCCAGCGCGTTGTAGGCCGGGTCCTTTTCATAGGTGTCCTGCAGCGTGGTGATCCGGTCCATCGTCATCGGGTGGGTCGAATAGAACTCGCTGTCGACATTACGGGTGAAGCCGTAGCGCATCTCCATGTTCTGGAGCCGCCGGAAGAATGCCACCGAACCGCGCCCGGAAAGACCGGCCTTCGACAGATACTGCGCCCCGGCGGCGTCGGCGCTGGCTTCCTGCCCGCGGCTGAACGCCAGGTACTTGCCCAGCGCCGCCTGCTGGCCGGCCATGATCACGCCCATCGCTGCGTCGCCCGATCCGGCCGCCGCCGCGATCCCGCCCAGCAGCAGCGACAGGATCGAGATCCCGGTCGCCTCGCGCGAGCCGCCGTCGCTGATCACGTGGCCGCCGGTGATATGGCCCAGTTCGTGGGCAATCACCCCTTGCACTTCGAGCGCCGAACCGGCCTCGTTGATCAGTCCGGCATTGATGTAGACTGCTTGGCCACCGGCGACGAACGCGTTGATCGACATGTCGCCGACCAGCACCACCGAGACATTGCGCGGATCGAGTCCGGCGGCGCGGATCAGCGGGGTCGCCATATCGTGCAGCAGCGCTTCGGTTTCGGCATCGCGCAGGATCGACTGGGCCATGGCCGGCTGGACGCTCAGCGTCACGGCCAGCAAAACCGCGAGGCAGCGGGCAAACAGGCGGTGCAGGGCGCGCATGGACGGCATTCCTAGCGGCCTGGCGCCTGAACCGGCGCTGAAGCCCCGCCGTGCGCGGCCAGAAACGCCAGCACCGGATCGAGCACGCGGCGATCGCGGTTGAACGGCGCGGCCAGCTTCATGATGGTTCCGGCATGGTCGACCCCCGCCAGGACAACCGGAGAGGTCGGCTGGCCGGCCGCGCTCAGCGCCTGGGCCAGGACTTTCGAGTTGCGCGGCTTGACCGTGTCGTCGCTGTCGCCGGTCAGCAGCAGCATCGGCGGGGCATCGCCGCGAACATGGTTGATCGGCTGGGTGATCTTCGGATCGGCCACCTGTCCGAAGGCATTGCGCGCCGAATCCGAGGTCCACGGATAGAAGTCGTAAGGGCCCGACAGGCCGACCACTCCCTTGACGAAGCCTTCGGGCACCCCGGCCCGGCCGAGCCATTGCCGCTCGAGTGCGAGCATGACCACGTTGTAGGCCCCGGCCGAATGGCCGATCAGGAACACCCGCGCCGGATCGCCGCCGAACTTCGCGACATTATCGCGGGTCCAGCCGACCGCCAGCGCGCTGTCTTCCAGCATGTGCGGATAGCGTCCCTCGGCCCCCAGCCGGTAGCCCGGCAGCACCACGACATAGCCGGCCCGGGCGAACTGCCGCCCGATGAACCGGTAATCGCCGGGCGCACCCGAATGCCACCCGCCACCGTGGATGAAGATCAGCACCGGACGCGGAGCGGGGGCGGGATGATCGGGCACGATCACGGCGATCTTCTGTGCGCCCAGCGGGCCGTAACGGCCGTCCGCGAGCGCGATCCGGTAACCGGCGTTGCCGCCGAACTGCCGGTCGGCCCAATCGAGCAGCGCGACCGAATTGTTCGACAGGGCATAGCGCCACCCGCCAAACAGCGCTGCTGCCAGCAACAGCACGGCGATCAAGACCCAGCCCATGCGCGATATCCGTCGTTGCCTGCTCGCCCCGTCCATCGAGGCACCCTAGCGCGCAAAGCAAAGGCGCGCCATGCCCCCCGACATGGCGCGCCAAGCGCGGCTGATTCTCGTGGACTTGGACTTGGGGATCAGCCGAGCAGCTTCTTCGCCACCTTTTCGAGCAGCGGGATATCGTCGGCCACTTCGCCCAGCAGCACCACCTCGCCAGTGGGCAGCCGGCGCGCGACCAGCAGAGTGAATTCGGCGCCTTCGGCTGCAACCGCCGCGAGCGGGGCGTGGTCGAGCAGGCGCAGTTGCCTGGCCAGGGCCTCGCGCGGGCAATCGCGCACCGCGGCTTCCTTGCCGCTTTCGGCGCGCTTCAAGCGGCGTTCCTCGGTGATTACACCCTTGAGCCCGCCGGGGGCAGCGGCCAGGTATGAGGCCAGCGCCCCGCGGCCCAGGCCGATGCGCTGGGCATGGCTCAGCGCCGAGGCATATTCGGTCAGTCGGGTCTTGTCGTATTCGGCCCCGAACACCAGCTTGACCACCGGGGTCATCGGCGCGCGATCCTGCACGGTCAGGCCCGAATCGGCGACCAGTTCGCTGAACTCTTCGGGCGCTTCGGCTGCTGCCAGCGAGAAGTCATAGGCCTTGCCGATCGCGGCATAAAGCGTCTGGCGGGTGCGGTCTTCGGAACCGCGCGCGGCTTCGGCCAGTTCGCGGGCCGAGGCCAGCCAATCGGCCAGGCCCATGTCGGCCTCGTCGATCTGCGGCAGTTCTATTCCGCCAGTGTCTTCGTCCTCGACTTCGGCGAACCCGCCCAGCTCGAGCGGGGGCAGGTCGCCCTGGGCCCGGGCCATGCCGCGCAGATCGAGCGGGGCAGCAGGCTCGTCGTCGTCATCGTCTTCCTCGCCAATCCCGATCAGGCTGGCAAAGCGCGGTTCGGGCGTTGGTTCGGGCGCAATCGCATCGGCTTCCAGCTCGGCAAGGTCGAGCACATCGTCTTCTTCTTCGTCTTCTTCGTCTTCCGCTTCGTCGGCGGTCAGCAGCGAATCGGCTGGACCATCGGCCCAATCGGTGATCGCATCGGCCGGGCGCGGATCGGTCTGGGCGCTTGCTTCAAGCGCCAGGTCGATCTCGTTCATCAGCTCGTCAGTGGTCGCCTGATCGGCCAGTTCTTTCCAGTTGATGACCCCATAGATGAAGTCGATCGTCTCGCCGGTCGAGGAAAACGGCAGCAGGATCCCGCGGTACAGGATCGTCCGGCCGCGCTGGTTGACGAATTCGGCTTCGAATCCGATCGGCGCCTGGTTGGCGAGAATCTGCATGTAGTGATCGGTGATTCGCGACAGCAGCGAACGGGCCGGAACGTCGGCCAGGGTTTCGATCTTGCCGTCGGTTCCGCATTCCTTGGCGAGCATGTTGCCCAGAAAGCGGATCGCCGGATTTTCGATTCCCGCGGTGAAGTCCAGCATGACGCTGTAGGGGCCGAAATCGGGGAGCTCGGCGGGGTCGAGATCGCCGATCGCCGGGAAGCTGCGATCATCGAGCAAGCTGGCCCAGTGGTTGTAGGCGCGCACCTGCATGCGGCGCTCGTCCTGCCCGATCGGGCTGGGCGGCGGCTCGCGCGGGGCTTCTTCCTCAGCGGTTTCGATCTCGCCGAATTCCACCTCGGGCCAATCCTCGCCCGAAGCGTTATCCAGATAGTTTCCGCGATACGTATCCATGTGGGTTCCCCACCAAGTCCTGTCCGAGGACACATTTGGCGCAACATGGTAAATTAACGGTTAAGTTGTGCGGGAAGGATCTTCGGCAGGCTGGCCCGTGAAAATTCGTCAGCTGAGGACCCGGCCTTCGTCGCGGGCCGGCATCGGGGCGAGCCAATGCAGCAGCGGAACCAGCACCAGCAGCGCCAGTGCAGCAGCCCGCAGCGCGCCGCCGATGCCGATGAAATCGGACAGCAGGCCGATCCCATAGGCACCCAGCGCCATGCCGCCAAAGGTGACGGCCTGATAGATCGCCAGGCAGCGACCCAGGATCGCTTCGGGCGAGCGCAGCTGCATCGCGACATTGAGGGTCGAAAGCGTCGCGACCCAGCCGCCGCCCGCGATCATCGCGCAGGCAAACGCCAGTGGCATGCTGCTCGCCCCTGCGATCGGGATCAGGGCGAGGGCAAAGGCGGCCTGGGCCGTGCCGACCACCCGGTCGCTGCCCCAGCGCCGCCGGGCCGGGGCGACCCACAGCGCGGTCAGGATCGAGCCGATCCCGTAGGCGCCGAGCAGCAGGCCGAAATCGACCTCGCTGCCGCCAAGCTGCTCGCGGACCAGCACCGGGACCAGCGCGAGATAGCTGACCGCGACGAACCCGAAGGCAAAGCCGCGGCCCAGCACCCGCCGGACCGGGCTTGACCCGGCGCAGAACTTCACGCCCTGGGCAATCGCGGCCAGCATCGGCTGGCGCTGGCGAGCGGGCATTTCGGGGCGCCAGCGCAGTAGCACCACGATCAGCGCCAGATAGGACAGCGCGTTGAGCGCAAAGGCTGTCGCCGCGCCGGTCAGCGAAATCAGCACGCCGCCCACCCCCGGGCCGACGCTGCGCGCCAGATTGAACGCGATCGTGTTGAGCGAGATCGCCTGCGGCAGGTCCTGCGCCCCGACCTGCAACCGGACCGAGGCCTGCCAGGCCGGACCGTTGAGCGCGGTGCCGGCCCCGACCGCCAGGGTCAGCGCCAGCAGCGAGAACGGCCCGATCATCCCGGCCCAGGCCAGCGCGGCGAGCAAGCCCGAGGCGATCAGCATCGCCACCTGCGCCGCCAGCATCACCAGCCGCCGGTCGTGATTGTCGGCAATCGCGCCGGCAAACAACGCCAGCAGCATGATCGGCAGGGTGGTCGAGGCCTGGACCAGCGCGATCAGCTGATGCGAGCGGGTCAGGTCGGTCATCAGCCACGCCGCCCCGACCGACTGGATCGTCGAGCCCATGTTCGAGGCGAGGTTGGCGGTCCAGATCGCGCGGAACGCCGGGAACCGGAACGGGGCAAGCGGGCGGCCGGGCGCGGTCAGACCGGAAAGACGGGATGGACTATCGCTCACCTTTGCCGGTTAGGCCCAGGCAGCGGTGCCGGTCAACCGCCCCAGGCGGTGCAGTGCGGATCGATTTGCCCGAGCTGGCGGCGCAGCGCGGCGCGGGCCAGCCGCTCGGTCTCGGCCTTGCGGCGCGCGGCGGCAAGCGGAACGGTGGCGGCCGGGCGGAGGATTTCGGCATCATAGCCATCGGCCACGATCAGTCCGCAACGCTCGGGCAGGAACGACGGCTCTTCCATGCAGGCGCGATCGAGCTCAGGGGCAAGGCCCCAATAGAACCGGTCGCAGTGATCGAGATAATCGGTCCACTTGCCATCGCCGAGCAGATCGGCCCGGCTGACCTTGATCTCGACGATCACCAGGTGCCCCCGGGCATCGATCCCCATCAGATCGGCGCGGCGATTCGACCGCAGCGGCATTTCGGCCAGGCACCAGATATCGTTGCGCGCGAACAACCGGCAAATTCCCCGGGCGACCGCCTGAGCGGCCTTGAGCGCGGCAGCCTGATCGGGCGCGGCAAGAATCGGAGCGGGCGTGGCCATCACCAAACCCTAAGAACAAATAGCGAACCGTGCAAGCGCTGTCACATGAAGCGGCGCGGGCCGTTTGCTTCGGGGGGCGGGGTCAGGGCCAGCAGCGCAGCCCGGGCGGCGTGGAATTCCTGCCACAACGCCAGCGCGGCCGGCGCGGGATTGACGCCGCGGGCATGGATCGCCAGCAGCGCGGCGATCCCCGGTTCCATC
Organism: uncultured Novosphingobium sp.; assembly: GCA_937897535.1. Classification (GTDB taxonomy): domain Bacteria; phylum Pseudomonadota; class Alphaproteobacteria; order Sphingomonadales; family Sphingomonadaceae; genus Novosphingobium. The sequence continues at coordinate 7,384 of CALCQB010000135.1, forward strand.
ACGGCCGAGAGATCCTCGATCCCCTGTTCGGCCCGCTCGCGCCGCCAGCCCCCGGCGTCGCG
>CALCQB010000136.1 GCA_937897535.1 uncultured Novosphingobium sp.
AATTCGATTTCGAGCTTGTTGCCGTCCTGTGCGCTGATCGTCCCATAGCCGAACTTCTCGTGGAACACGCGGCCGCCGACAGTCAGATCGCTGCGCGGCTTGGCGGCGAAGCTGGCGGCGGAGCGGGTCGCTTCGGGCAGGCGCTTGGGCACGGGATCGAAATCGCGCGAGGCGGCGCGCTGCCAGCCCGGGCCGCGGGTCATGGTGCGCGCGGGCTCTGACCGGGCGAGGTGGGCGAAAGGGTCTTCGCGCTCTGACCACTGCGCCTTCCACAGGCTGGCCCCGCCGGTCAGCGTGGTTTCAATATCGACATGGGCGGGCGGAATCTCGCCGATGAAGCGGCTGGGGATCGAGCTGGTCCACTGGCCATAGATCCGCCGGTTGGCGGCATAGAGGATCGTGCAGCGCCGCCGGGCGCGGGTGATCGCGACATAGGCGAGGCGGCGTTCCTCCTCGAGGCTGGCGAGCCCGCCCTCGTCCATCGCCCGCTGGCTAGGGAATACCCCTTCTTCCCAGCCGACCAGGAACAGGTTGTCGAATTCGAGGCCCTTCGCGGCGTGAATGGTCATGATCGTGAGCTTTTCGGCGCTGTCGTTGGCGTCGTTGTCCATCACCAGGCTGACGTGCTCGAGGAACTCGCCGAGCGTCTCGTATTCTTCCATCGCCCGCGCCAGTTCGGTCAGGTTTTCGAGCCGTCCGGCGCTTTCGGCGCTCTTCTCGGCCTGGAGCGCGGCGGTATAGCCGCTCTCGTCGAGCACGGTCTTGACCAGCTCGGCTGGAGAGGCTTGCTTGGCCAGATCGCGCCACCGCGCCACGTCGCGCATGAACGCGAACGGGGTATTGCGCGCCCGCGCCGGCAGCTCGTCGGTATCGCAGATTTCGACCGCCGCCAGGCTCAGCGGAATCGCCCGGGCGCGGGCGTGGCGGTGCAGCTTCTCGAGCGTCTTGTCACCAAGGCCGCGTTTGGGGCTGTTGTAGATCCGTTCGAACGCCAGATCGTCGCTCGGCTGGGCGATCAGCCGCAGGTAGGCGAGCGCATCGCGGATTTCGGCGCGTTCATAGAACCGGAAGCCGCCGACGATCTTGTAAGGCAGGCCAATCGCAATGAAGCGGTCCTCGAACTCGCGGGTCTGGAACTGGGCCCGGACCAGGATCGCGACCGTGGCCAGGCTGGCGCCTTCGCGCTCAAGCCGCTCGGCCTCTTCGCCGACCCGGCGGGCTTCCTCCGGCCCGTCCCACACGCCAATGACCTTGACCTTGTCGCCGCCATTGCGCTCGGTCCACAGGGTCTTGCCGAGCCGCTGGCTGTTGGTGTCGATCAGCCCTGAGGCAGCGGCGAGGATATCGGGAGTGGAGCGATAATTCTGCTCGAGCTTGATCACCTTCGCGCCGGGAAAATCCTGTTCAAACCGCAGGATATTGGCCACTTCTGCGCCGCGCCAGGAATAGATCGACTGGTCGTCGTCCCCCACCACGCAGATGTTCTTGCGCGCCTGGGCCAGCAGCCGCAGCCACAGGTACTGGACCTGGTTGGTGTCCTGGTATTCGTCGACCAGGATATATTTGAAGCGCTGCTGGTACTGCTCCAAAATCTCGCGGTTGGTCTGCAGGATCTTGAGCATGTGGAGCAGCAGATCGCCGAAATCGCAGACGTTGAGGGCTTTCAGGCGGTCCTGATAGAGTCGATAGAACTTCTGTCCCTGGCCGTTGGCATAGGCCTCACTCTCGGCGGCGGAGAGGTCCTGGGGTGACAGCCCCTTGTTCTTCCACCGGTCGATGCATCCGGCGAGTTGACGGGCGGGCCAGCGCTTTTCGTCAAGGCCCTCGGCCTGGATCAGCTGCTTGAGTACGCGCAGCTGATCGTCAGTGTCGATGATTGTGTAGTTCGATTGCAGTCCGGTCAGTTCGGCATGGCGGCGCAGCATCTTGGCCGCGATCGAATGGAACGTGCCGAGCCACGGCATCCCCTCCACCGCCGGGCCGACCAACTGCCCGACCCGCTCCTTCATCTCGCGCGCGGCCTTGTTGGTGAAGGTGACGCAGAGGATCTCGCTCGGCCAGGCGAGCCGGGTGCGGACAATATGCGCGAGCCGCGCGGTCAAGGCGGCGGTCTTGCCGGTGCCGGCTCCGGCCAGCATCAGCACCGGGCCTTCGGTCGCCAGCACGGCTTCGCGCTGTGGGGCGTTCAATCCGTCAAGCAACGGATCGGCGGGATTTTCAGACGGGAGTTGCACGGGTGAACAGCTAGGGAACATCGCAGTTCAGCGCAAGGGCCGTGCGGCTGGCCGACGCCTGGGAACCGTCTTCCGGGTCCGGCGTTCCAAAGGTTCGATTGTGAGTGAAACGAAGGATCGAACGATGAAACATTTCCTCCTGCTCGGCGCCGCGCTGGCCTCGTTTGCCGCGCCCCCGCTGCTGGCTCAGATGGAGCAGTCACCGGCGACGCCTGCCGTGCCCGCGACCCCGGCAACCCCGGCAGACCCGGCCATGGACATGCCAGCCGCTCCAGCGATGCCCGCCACCCCGGCCGCCCCGCCGGTGATCCAGGCCAATCCGACCGGTCCGGGGGTGCCGTCGCCAACTCCGCCAGACCCCGCCACCGCCGCGCAGCCGGTCCCGCCCGCCATGCCGGCCGATCCTAGCTATCAGGCCGGGCCGTACAAGGGCGCGCTGACCGCGCCACCGGCTGAGGCAATTAACAAGGTCTATCCGGTCTGCACCCGCAAGATTCAGGACAGCTGCCGCAATCCCGGCGGCAAATAAGTCGAAGACCCCCAGGGTCGCAGGGAAGGGCGCCGGGTAACCGGCGTCCTTTTCGTTTGACTTGCGGTGCTGTCGCCGCGAGCAAATGGCGATGCACCCGATCCGCCAGCACGCCCGTGTCCTCACTGCCAGCCTGGTCGGAACGGCGGTCGAGTTTTTCGATTTCTACATCTTCGGGACCGCCGCCGCGCTGGTGTTCGGGCCGCTGTTCTTCCCATCCGAATCGACCTCCGCGCAGCAGCTTGCCGCGTTCATGAGCTTTGGCCTCGCGTTCTTCGCGCGGCCACTGGGGGCGATTGCCTTTGGCCATTTCGGTGACAGGATCGGACGCAAGGCGACGCTGGTCGCCTCACTGCTATTGATGGGTGGATCGACCGTGCTGATCGGGGTGCTGCCCGGCTACGCCGCGATCGGCACCGCTGCGCCCTTGCTGCTGTGCCTGTTGCGGTTCGGTCAGGGCTTTGGCCTCGGTGGCGAGTGGGGCGGGGCGGCTCTGCTGGCAGTGGAAAACGCGCCGCCCGGCTGGGCCAACCGGTTCGGTGCCGCCCCGCAGATGGGTGCGCCACTGGGTTTCCTGTTTTCCAACGGGCTGTTCCTGCTGCTGGGACTGGGATTGAGTGAGGCCCAGTTCATCGCCTGGGGCTGGCGCATTCCGTTCCTGGCGAGCGCGGTGCTGGTCGTGGTGGGGCTGTGGATCCGGTTGCGGATCGGCGAGACTCCCGCCTTTGCCGAGGCGTGGACGCCGCCGGTTGCGGTGCCGATTGCCGCCGTGATCCGCCGTCACCCGCTGTTGCTGCTGGCCGCTTCGGCCGGGGCAGCGAGCTGCTTTGCGGTGTTCTATCTCAGCACGGCCTTTGCACTGTCCTATGGCACCAGCACCCTGAAGATCGACCGGCAGACCTTCCTGGCGCTGCAACTTGGAGCCAACCTGTTCTTTGCGATCGGGATAGTCGGCGCGGCGATTGCGGCTGACCGGGTGGGCGCGCACCGGGTGATGGTACTGGGCGCGGTCCTGACAATTGCGACCGGGCTGGTGTTCGGAGCGGTGCTCGGCGCGGGCTCGCTTGCCGCCATCTTCGTATTGCTGTCGTTCGCGCTGTTCGTGATGGGGCTGTCCTATGGCCCGCTGGGCGGCTGGATGAGCGCGCTGTTCCCCGTCCGGGTGCGCTATACCGCGATTTCGCTGGCCTTTACCTTCGGCGGGATCGTCGGCGGGGCGCTGACCCCGATTGCCGCGCAGCAACTGGCGGCGGGCGGCCAGATCGTCGCGGCCGGCTGGCTGCTGGCCGGTGTTGCCGTGGTGACGCTGGTCGGGCTCAGGTTTGCGCGACCCGCAACAACGTGATCCGGGCCTTGCCGACCTTGCGTTCGGCCACGGCTTCCAGCCCTTTGACCTTGGGCTCGTCCTTCACCGCGGTTTCGAGGCTGACCCAGGTCGCCTCGCCGATCCAGCCCAGCCGGACCAGCTTGTCGAGCGCCACTTCACCCGCGCCGGTGCCATAGGGCGGATCGAGCAGGACCAGGTCGAGCGGAGCCTTGGCTGGCCCCAGCGACAGGACCGACGATGCCCGCACGTCGCAAGCCGCGCTGGCTTGCAGATTGGCAATATTGGTTCGCAGCGCGCGGATCGCGGCGGCATCCTGCTCGACGAAGATGCAACTGGCCGCGCCGCGCGACAGCGCTTCAAGGCCGAGCGCGCCCGATCCGGCGAACAGATCGGCCACCGCCAGCCCTTCAAAGCTGCCGATCCGGCTGACCAGCATCGAGAACAATGTTTCGCGGGTCCGATCGGCGGTCGGGCGGGTGGTGTCACCGGCCGGGGTGACCAGTTTGCGGGCGCGCCATGCGCCGGCAATGATCCGCAGGCTCACTTGCGCGGCCCCGGTTTGCGCGGAGCGGGCTTGCCGGAACCAGTCGGTTTGCGCGAACCATCCTGGCTCGGACCGGGCTTGCGCGGACCATCTCTGCTCGGGCCGGGCTTGCGTTGATCGCCGGGCTTCGCTGCGCCTGGCCGACGATCACGCGGCTTGTCGGTACCGGTTTGCGACTTGGCAGGAGCGGGGCGGCGCCGGTGTGACTGGTCGGGCGCGGGTGCAGCCGCCGCAGCCGCCGCCTTGCGCGGGCTGGTCCGGTGAATCCGGGCGCGGGCGTGGTCCTGCGCAGTCAGCGGGATATCGGCGGCGGTGCCGCCCAGCAGTGCCCGGCGGAACTTCTCGACCTCGACCTGGCGAATCTCCAGCGCTTGCCCGCGTGGCAGGTCGAGCAGTTCGAACGGGCCGTAGGAGGTCCGCATCAGGCGGCTGACTTCGAGCCCGAGATGCTCCAGCACGCGGCGGATTTCGCGGTTCTTGCCTTCTCGGATCGTCAGTTCGATCCACTGGTTGCGCCCGGTCTTGCGCTCCATGTTGGCGTCGATCCGGCCATAGCGGATCCCGTCGACCTCGATCCCCTCGATCAGGCTTTCCAGCTGTTCCTGGGACACGTCGCCATAGGTCCGGGCGCGGTAGGTGCGGGGGATGCCGGTCGATGGCAGCTCCATCGCCCGCTTGAGTTCGCCGTCGTTGGTCATCAACAACAGCCCCTCGGTATTGTAGTCAAGCCGCCCGATCGGCATCACCCGACCCGCGCTCTCGGGCAGGGCATTGCGCAGTGCGGTGTAGATCGTTGGCCGCCCGGCCGGATCGTGTTCGGCGGTGAGCAGGCCCGCGGGCTTGTGGAACGCAAAAAGCCGGGTCGCCTCGGCGGCCTTGACCGGCTGGTCATCGACTGTGACCCCGCGCAGGGTTTTCATCACGGTGGCCGGGGTGGTCAGCACTTCGCCGTTCAGTTTGACCCGGCCCTCGGCAATCATCCGCTCAACCTCGCGGCGGCTGGCGATTCCGGCGCGGGCAAGCAGTTTGGCGATCCGCTCGCCTTCGCGGGGAGCTGTTTCAGGAGTGGTCATGCGCTGCCCATAGGCGAGGACAGGCCCCGCGTCACCCCTCGGCCAGGGCCATCTGCTCGGCGCAAATCTCGTGGAACCGCCGGATCCCGCCTTCAAGCGTGCCGAGGGTCAATTCGGGGACCGCCCCGGTTGCCAAGCCCTGCTGGCCGAGCGCGGCGGCGCGGAAGTCTTCGCCTGAGAACACGCCGCCGTCGAGCAGGTCCCAGCTGCGCTGCCAGTGGCTTTGAGCCTTGTCGGTCTGCGGCTTTTCCGGGATCAGCATGAAGTCCTCGACCAGGGTGCGGTCGTGGCCCTGCGGCATGATCACCATCACGTTGATGTAATCCGGGCTCATCACGATCACGGTGTTGGGGAACAACTGGTAGGTATAGGTCCCGGCGCGGCGCAGGGCAGCCATGTCGGCAAAGTCGATCCCGTCCATTTCCGCCGCGCGGCCGACGAAGCTGCGCTGATGCGGGCCGATCTGGTCGCCGCTGGTCACCCCGTCCTTGAAATAGGGCGCAATGGTCGCGGCGTGGAGCCGCAATACGTGGTAGCTTTCAAGGAACGCGTCCATGATCAGCTTCCAGTTCGATGCGACCGGGTGGGTCCGTCGGGCAAACAGGTGCAGGTCAGCCATGGCGAAGGCATCGAAGTCGGGGCCGAGTTCGCGGGCGAAGCTGAAATCGGCCCCGTCGTGCGGCGCGAACCAGATCAGCCCGCCGGCCTCGCAACTGTCGAGTTCGATCAGGCTGTAGTCGCTCTTGTCCAGCCCGGGGAAGGTGTCGGGCCGGGGCAGGGCCAGCAAGCGGCCGTCGGTGGCATAGGTCCAGGCGTGGTACGGGCAGGTCATCCGCCGCGAACACTGGACCTCGCTGCCCTCGATCAGCCGGGTTCCGCGGTGGCGGCAGACGTTTAGGAACACGTGGGAGCGGCCCTCGCCGTCGCGGGTGATCAGCAGCGGCCGGCCGGTTGAATCGTGCGGAACCGCCATGTTGGGTTCGGGCAGCAGTGCCGAGGGGCACAGCACTTGCGGCAGGCGTTCAAACAGCGTTGCCTGCTCGCGCGTCCAGTGGTCCGGATCGGTATAGACTGCGGCCGGGACTGTGGTGATCCCGCGATTGGTGCGGGTGCAGCCTTCGGCGATCGCCTGGGCCAGGGCCAGTTGGCCGGGGGTCGGGGCGGTTCCGGGCAGGGTTGCGGCGTTACTCATCGGCCACAAGGATACGCCATTTTTCGCGCGCGTCATCAAAATCGGTGAAGACATGCAGTTTGGCTTTGTTGCCGGGGCTTTTTTTTGCTTTACTCGGCGTTGTCGATACCGGGCTCGGCCCCGGCCGAATGATGGGGAGTTCCGGTTATGAAGGTTTCGCGCAGGACAGTGTTCGGCGGAGCGGCGGTTGCGGCTGCTGCGGTTATCGTCCCTTCGGCTGCCTCGGCCGCAATCGACAATGCCGATCGCAAGCGCCTGGCCGACAGGCTCGCCCGCGGCGGGCTGATCGAAAACGAGCATTTCGAATTCTTCGACGGCAAGCCGGTGACGCTGGGCGGCGCTGCGCCGTTCCGTCTGCGCAACTGCCGCTTTACCTGGCACGGCAAGGCTCCGGGCGGTTATCTGGCCTTTACGCGGCAGAATTCGGGTGAAATGGCCAATTGCCTGTTCGAACATGCCTCGGGCGCGGCCCGGCCCATGACGATCCGCAAGATCTGAACGAACTGGGGAGCTTTCCCAACTAGAGGCTGGTCAGAGCGCTTTTCCGCGCTAGGTTCGC
>CALCQB010000137.1 GCA_937897535.1 uncultured Novosphingobium sp.
GCCTGGTACGGCTATCGCATGGTGCGCGACATCAACGGGAACTACATCACCCCGCTGGCGAGCGTATTCCCCAAGCACCGCCTCGGGCCGATGGGTGACCCGCTCAAGGTCAACTGCACGACCTGCCACCGCGGCGTGAACAAGCCCCTCGGCGGCGTCTCGATGGTCAAGGACTATCCGGCCCTGCGGCCCAGCGGTCCGCTGGTCACGGCGGCAGCTGCCCCGGCTCCGGCCGCAGCACCGACCAAGATGCCCTGACCCCGGTCAGGCACCTGAACACCCCCGCGCTCGCAACCGGCGCGGAATACCTGGCCCCTGCGGTTCCTTGGAATCGCGGGGGTTTTCTTTTGGGTCAGATCGTCAGGGCCTAACGGTGTTGCGGAGCTGGGCCGTGTCCGGGCAGGCGGGCAAAGCGTGCTGGCAAACCAGCGGACATCGAATTTGCCGGCGCAGTTCTGGCAATCTTGCAAGAGCTTGCAGTGCGCCGTTATGCTGGCGCTATGAAATTGCTTCGCCGGGTCCACTGGATCATTGATCGTTCGCTGATCCGCGATGGCTACCTTCGTCCTGATCCATGGTTCCTGGCACGGCGGCTGGTGCTTCGACGAAGTGACCCGCCGGCTGGAAGCGGCTGGACACCGGGTGATCGCCCCCACCCTGCCGGGCATGGGCGGCAATGAGGCGGAACTGCGCGCGGTTACGTTGCAAGGCTGGGCCGACTTCGCGGTCGAACAATGCCGCACGCTCAAGGCCGAACTGAACGGCGCGCCGGTGGTGCTGGCCGGGCACAGCCGCGGCGGGCTGGTGGTCAGCCAGGCGGCCGAGACCGATCCGGATGCGATGGATGCGCTGGTCTATATCTGCGCGATGATGCTGCCGGGCGGCATGAGCCGGGCCCAGTTCAAGGCGCTGGAGCAGCCAACCCCGGACTTCGACGCCTTGATCACGCCGGTCGGGCATGGCGCGGGGACGGTGGTCGATCCGGCCCGCGCCGCACCGGTCTTTGCCCAGCTTTCCCCGCCCGATCTGGTCGCCGCCACCCTGCCCCGGCTACTGGCCGAACCGCACGGGCCCCGCTCGACCCCGCTGCGCCTGACGCCGGAGCGGTGGGGCAGCCTGCCTCGGACCTATGTCGAGACGCTGCACGACCGGACCATCCCGATCACCAGTCAGCGGCGGATGCAGGACCTGTCACCCGGTGCCGCAGTGGTGACGCTCGATGCCGATCATTCGCCCTACCTCAGTGCACCGGATGAACTGACCGCCGCGCTGGTCGCCGCCATTCCGGGAGGATCCACCCATGCGTGAAGTCCGCCTCAGTCCTTCGGGCGGGTTCGACAACCATATCCACTTGCGCGCCCAGCAGGCTGCGCAGGTGTTCGGTGAGCGCAGCGAAGCGGAACAGGTCGATCCCGGCCGCGGCGGCCTCCTGGACGAAGGCCTGGACCACGTTGTCGGGATAGCTGGTGTAGCCCACGCCGCGGTCGAGCGCGTTGCCGATCACCGAGCCCCAGCTGTTGCCGATCGGCGAAATCCAGTAGGGAATGTTGTTCTGCTCGACGTAATCGAACAGATCGTAGAAGCCAACGCCGGGTTCGACCAGCACGGTGCCGTTGAACTTCTTGGGGTCACTGGGGCGCACCACGACATAGCGCGTGGCATAGTCCGCCGTGCCATCGACCACGGCATCCAGCTTGCCGTCTGCCGCCGCCGCTGCGCCCTGCGCCGCGCTGATGCCCGAGGCGGATTGCTCGTTCGATGGCATTCGCGCCGAGTCGATGTACTTCAAGGGGCTGCTCGACAAGATCGGCGTGCGTGCCGACGTGATCCACATCGGCGATTTCAAGAGCTACGGCGAAACCTTCTATCGGACCGGACCCAGTGACTATGCGAAACAACAGGAGGAGAAACTTGTGGACTCCATCTTCAGCCAGATCGTCGATGG
>CALCQB010000138.1 GCA_937897535.1 uncultured Novosphingobium sp.
CCGCCGCGCGCATGATGTGCTTGCCGACGCTGGTCGCCCCGGTGAAGATCAGGTGGTCGAAGGCGAGCTTGCTGAATTCCGAGCCGACCTCGACCCCGCCGGTGAACACCGCCATTTCCTCGTCGGCGAAATACTGCGGCACCACTTCGGCAAACAGGTCTGCAACCCGCTCGGTAAACTCGCTCGGCTTGATCATCGCGCGGTTGCCGGCGGCCAGGATGCCCGCCATCGGCACCATCACCATCCCGACCGGAAAGTTCCACGGGGCGATCACCCCGACCACGCCCTTGGGCTGGTAAACCACCTTGGCCCTGGCCCCGAGCAGGCCGAGCGGAAACATCGCCTTGCGGCTTTCGTCCCGGCTCCACGCCGCGAGATGCTTCTTCGCGTGCTTGAGCGCGCCGACCGAGGGCATAATGTCGGTCATCAAGGTCTGTTCGGTGCTGCGGTGGCCGAAATCGGCGCTAACCGCCTTGGCGAAGGCATCCTTGTGATCGATCAGCAATGCAACAGCGCGGTCGATCCGGTCGCGGCGAACGTCAAGCGGTTCGGGCATGGCGGCGGTAAACGCCGTGCGCTGCTTGGCCAGCACGGTGTTCATCCGGTCGATTTCGGCGGCGCTCATGGATTGATCCTTCCCCGTTTCACTTTGCCACCCTTTTCCTGCAAGCACCGCGCCGTGGCAAGCCCGCGTTTGCGCGCAAGCATTGCTATTGTTGCGCCGCAGCATTAGACGACAGGCGATTCATTTCCCGCCGCGAAAGGTTGCACTACCATGGCCCAGATTTCCGCCAACGATCCGATTGTCATTCTGTCCGCCGCACGTACCCCGATGGGCGGGATGCAGGGCGCGCTGGCCGATGTCAGCGCAACCGATCTCGGCGCGACCGCAATTCGGGCCGCGGTCGAACGCGCCGGGGTCAAGGGCGAGGATATCGAGCGGGTCTACATGGGCTGCGTTCTCCCCGCCGGTCTTGGCCAGGCTCCGGCCCGGCAGGCCACGATCAAGGCCGGTCTGCCCAAGTCAGTCCAGGCGACCACGGTCAACAAGGTCTGCGGATCGGGGATGCAGACCCTGATCATGGGGGCTGAGGCGCTGGCCGCCGGATCGATCGACCTGGTCGTCGCGGGCGGGATGGAAAGCATGACCAACGCCCCGTACCTGCTCAAGAAGCACCGTTCGGGCGCACGGATCGGCCACGATACCGCCTATGACCACATGTTCCTCGACGGGCTGGAAGACGCCTACGAAGCCGGGCGGGCGATGGGCACTTTCGCGCAGGACACCGCCAATGCCTATCAGCTGACTCGTGAGGCCCAGGACGGCTATGCGATCGAATCGCTGCGCCGGGCCCAGGCCGCGATTTCCGATGGCGCGTTTGTCAGCGAGATTGCCCCGGTGACCGTGGTCAGCCGCGCGGGTGAGACGGTCGTCGACACCGACGAGCAGCCTGGCAAGGGCCGCCCGGACAAGATCCCGGCGCTCAAGCCCGCTTTCGCCAAGGACGGCACGATCACCGCCGCCACCTCCAGCTCGATCTCCGATGGTGCCGCCGCGCTGGTGCTGACGCGGGCGAGCGTGGCCGACGCGCAGGGATTGAGCGTGAAGGCGCGCATCGTTGCCCATGCCGCCCGAGGCCGTGCCGAGGGACAGGTTGACGCGGACGAAGCTGGCCGAGGCGCTGTAATCCAGCGTGTTGATGCCCGAGCCGCCGTTCAGCACGTCATTGCCTGAGCCGGTCGCGACCTGAAAACGTTCGATGCTCTGGAGAGCGTAACCTGCAAAAGCGCGGAAGCCGGTTATCGGGTTGATCACCGACAGGGTAAGTGCGTTGGTGATCCCGCCGAGATAGATGATCTGTTTGGCAGATGTTTGATCTATCAACTCGACAAAATTCAGAGCGGCGGTTTCCTCCAGTTTTTCGAAACTGGCCGAGTCGTCGTC
>CALCQB010000139.1 GCA_937897535.1 uncultured Novosphingobium sp.
GATATGGTGCTGATCCATGGCGGTGACACCAAGGGCGTTGATCGTCTGGCTTCTTCCTGGGCTGAGCGGCGCAAGGTGCCTCAGGTTACCTTCTCGCTGGATATGCGTCTTGGCGCCCGTGCGGGCTTCAAGCGCAATGAGCGGATGCTCTCGCTCGATCCGCGTTATGTCGTGGCGTTTCCTGGTAATGGCGTCCTGGAGCGTCTGGTTATCGAGGCCAAGTCGCGTCGGATCACGGTTGTCGATCGTCGTGGTCCGCTGGGAACCAGCCCGAAGTCGAACACAGGGTCCTCGTGACCCAATGGCGACCGTCACCCGTGAATTGTCTCCCCGCGTTCCAGCATTGCGACAAATTGCGCAATCTTGCGGGCGCGTGTCTCGGCGCGCTTCACCGCGGCAATCCGGTACAGGATCGCGTAGCGATTGGCCCCGGTGAGCGTGGCAAAGAAGGCCGCTGCTTTGGGGCTATGGTCGAACGCCTCCTGGAGGTCGGGCGGAACGGTAGCAGTGCTGGCAGGGGCATAAGCGGAGTCCCACCGACCATCGGCCTTAGCGGCTTCGATTTCGGCCAGACCGCGCTTTGTCATTCGGCCATCAATTATCAGTTCCATCGCACGGTTGCGGTTCACTTCTGACCATTTGCTGCGCGCCTTGCGCGGCGTAAACCGGATTAGCCAGCTTGCCGCATCGTATTTGTCGAGCTGGCCGTCGATCCAGCCATGACATAGGGCCTGATCGATCGCTTCGGCCTTGGTCAGGCTTGAAAGGTGAGCACCTTTCTTGGCGAACCGCAGCCACACGCCAGCAGCGTCAGGGGGCTGTGCTCCCAGCCATTCGCCGAGCGCCTGCCCGGTTTCGAACAGCAATATCGGGAGCCCTGATCGCATTTCGGTCATGGGTGCAGCTTAGGTTGAGCCACTGGAATGTGAAGCCTGCTTGCCCGAAGGTTGCCCCCGGATTGTGGTGGCACACCGGCACGTCCATGCCTGCTGTCAGCGATGCGAAGCCGAATTCAACCTGGCGCAGCTGTTTCCGACCATGGTTCTGCCTGTGCGTGATGGCCAGTCGTCAGAACTCAAAATCAGGGAGGCGTCCGTCGGGGCGGGTGAGAACCTCGCAAGGCGGCGACGACACTTGGGATCGAGGCCAGGACATCCAGCCCAACCATCCAGGACAACCCGTCTTTCTTGCGAACCGTCCCTTGAATCAGCCCCCGGACGAGACGCAACCCGCGAACCTGTCCGGCCGTGTTGCCGCCCCTTTGGGACGGCTGCCCGCACCACCCGAACTGGTCGGGGTTCCCCTTCGGTGCGTATCGCCGTTGGCCGCTTCTTCACTCGTGTTCGCAGCCGGGATGGTCCCGGATGCTCGATCAGGAGAAGTATCATGACCAATCTCGTAGTTCTCGTCGGCCGCATCGCCCGCGATCCCGAAACCCGCACTACTCAGGGCGGCACGAGCATCACTTCGATCTCGGTGGTGACCGACCGGCCCGCTCGCAAGGAGGGCAAGACCTACAAGGACGAAAACGGCTACACCGCCAAGGACAGCGAATTCCACCGCATCACCTGCTTCAACGGTCTCGGCCAGAACGTCGCCAAGTACTGCACCAAGGGCCAGCTGGTGACCGTCGAAGGGCGCATCCATTACACCCAGTGGGAAGACCAGAGCGGCACCAAGCGCTACGGCTGCGAGATCATCGCCGACAAGGTCGATTTTCTCACCAAGGGCCGCCAGAACGGCAGTGATGGCGACAACGAAGGCGCCCCCGACATCGAGGATTGAGGCGCAGCTTCGACCAGCAACAGGCCCCGGCGGCGCGAGCCACCGGGGCCTTTGTCTTGCTTGAGGGCAAAGGCGGCGGCGCGGGGCATCGAACCCCGCGCCGCCGCTTCATGCAGGCTTGGGCGTGGAGGCGAGGCGTTTGAGACTCTCGTCGATGCCGATTGCCATCGACTGCCGGATCAGCTGTCTCAGCTGTGCTGGTTCGAGTATTTCGGCGCCGCATTCGAGCAGCACCTTGCCGAGTTCGGCTGCTGCGCTTTCACGCAGCTTCGTCTCCTCGGCAGCGAGTGCCTCACGCTGGCGTTGCACCTTCAACAGCGCATCGCGTGCGCTCACTTTGGACCTGGCCATCTGAATTCCTTTCGCTGGCCGTTGGTCCCCTCCTGGCAGGTCATGTCGCAGGTCGGAGCTCTGTAGGAAAATGGTTTTTGGAGAGCTTGGCTTGTCCGCGAGAGGGGGAGGGCTCTCTCGCGAGAACTACGAGGATGATGGCGGCTTTGGGGCCGCGTCAAGGACGACGGGGCCCCACCATTTTTATCGCGGCTACGCCACGAGAAAAATCGTTGCCCCCATCGCCGCTGCGCGGCCGCGCTTCGCGCGGTCCCTGACCCGTCCCGTCGCCCCCATCTCATACGCCCCTGATGCGAAGCATCGAACATCAGGAGACTTGCCATGATCGTATCTGCTGTCCTTTCGTCCATGCCGCTGGAATTCAACCAGGCCGCGTACCTCGCCGCGCTAGATCGGGCCCATGCCCGGTCCTACCACAGCTACTTCAATCAATACGTCCTGACCGACGACGAAGCGGGGTTCATCGCAGTCGACGAGGGAGATTACGGGGCACTGGCACCGCGCCTTTACGACCGGATTGTGGAAACCGTGCCCAGCAAACTTTGCGACGAAGAGTAGACCGCAGGCAAGGGCTCAACAATGCTGAAGGGGGAGTCCGGGCATCCGGGCTTCCCCTTTCGTTTTGCTTTGATCCCGTCCGGCAAACGAATTTTCCGCTGCGGCGGTGGCCCTACCGGACTTTTGTTCAAGCCCGTATATTCCGGTTCCAACCTGATCACTGGTACCGCACTTCGAAGTAGGGAACAGGGGGCACACCCTACGCCAGGTCTGGCAGGTTCGAATTGCGCAGAAATCGGCCATTCACAAGCTAGAATTTACCTCTCGTCACTTCGCAATCAGATTGATTTACATGGCAAAAAGCAAATCAGGCTACGTTGTGAACGCGTGGAGGTGGCGGAATTACGCGACGTATTCGTTCTTGACATGTTCTTTTGTGTAATGTAGCTCCAACACTGCCTTGCGAGCGCAAACCAGGATCCAAGATCGAAGGATCCTGACAATGCCAAGACCAATATCCCTCCAAGTCTATGTCTCGCCCGAGCTTGCCCAGCAGGTTCGGGCTGCCGCAGAAGCCGATGGCCTCGCGGTCAGCGAATGGCTGCGCTCGCAGCTTAAGAAGGCCCTCACAGGTGCACCTGCTGGTGCAACCGACCGGGGTCTGCTCGACAAGCTCTACCGTCAGTCGTTGTTCGCTTTCGTCGGGCTCGATGCGCTCCTTTCGGGGCACCCCGACCACACCTTGCGCGAGCGTGCGCACACCGCGTGGAAGGCTCGCTGCAAAGAAGCCGGCATGGCCGCTGCCCCGACCAAGGGAGGCGCAAAATGAAGAAGAACCTCGTCGACTTCACCCGCGGCAGCCAGCTCCTTGGCCACTTCAGTTTCATGTTTGCCGCCGGGCTCAAAGGGCCGCTCATCATCGCCGCGCTCATCATCTCGTGGATGTCGTGGTGGATGCTCTCGACCGGGCTCAGCGACCACGAAAGTTACCTCGTCTGGATGAAGTTCTACGCTGCCGCTTACGGCTTCATGGAATTCGATCCGCACAAGGAGATTGCGCTCGAAACTGCCTTCGGGGGTACGGTCAAATTTCCTATTACCTATGTCGAAGGCTTCCCGCCTGTGGTGCGCGCCTGGGACCATATGGTCTCGATCCTGGGGCGTGCTCTGACCTATTCGGCGCTGCTGCTCGTACCTGCCTTTGCGCTGTTTTACTGGTTCGCCTCGCGGTTCGGCGCCAAGTCCAAGGAACGCAAACACGAGCGCGGAGCGATGCTCTCCACGCTTCCTGAACTGGTCGAGGAAATCCGCGTTCACAACAATGCCGAAAAGGCCAAAGAGCTCACTGCGGTGCTGGGCTGGCGTTACCGACTGTGCAGCCAGACGGAGCTCGCCGAAGTCTTTCCCTATCGGCCCTCGCGTCTTGCCAAGGTGACCTATCCCTGGCGGCTCGAGCAGAGCCACGCGATGCTCATCGGCACAACCGGCATGGGCAAGACCGTCGCTTTGTCCGAGATGATCGAGGAGGCAAGGGCGCGCGGCCAGCGTGCGGTTATCTTCGATCTGACCGGCGCTTTCATCGAGCATTTTTACGACAGCAGCCGCGACGTGATTCTCAACCCACTCGACGCGCGCTGCCCGATGTGGAGCGTGTTCGATGAGTGCCGCGACGAGGCCGAGTTCACGGCTGCGGCCGAGGCACTGGTGCCCCATGACGGGGGCGGAGCCGAGCAGTTCTGGGTGCTCGCCGCGCGGCTCTTGTTCGTCGAAATGTGCTTGAAGCTCAGAGCGCGCGGCCAGGCGACCAATGAAGCCCTGGCGGCGGAATTGATGACTGCCGATCTCGCCGCCGTGCACCGCTTGATGCGCGGGACGATCGCCGATCCGCTTACTGCGCCGGAGGCCGCGCGTATGGCGGAATCGATCCGCGCGGTGTTCAATGCCAATGCCAAAGCACTCACGCTGCTGCCCAAGACAGGCAAGCGGTTCTCGGTGCGCGACTGGATCGAGAGCGACAAGCGTGACGGGTCGATGGTGTTCATTTCGGCGCGCTACGTCGACATGAGCGTTTGCTCGCAGCTCCTCACCGTCTGGCTCGATCTTGCCATGAATACGCTCATGGCGATGGACCGGACGCGTGAGGTTCGGATGTGGTTCTTCGTCGATGAACTCGGCGCGCTTCACCGCTTGCCGGCGCTCGAAAAGGGTCTCCAGACGGCGCGCAATTTTGGCGGCGCGATCGTCACCGGGATCCACGCCTATGCCAAGCTCAAGGAGGTCTACGGCGAGAACATGGCGATGACCCTGTCATCGCTTGCCCGGACCAAGCTGATCCTCGGTACGGCTGACCGGGAAACCGCGACCTGGTGCTCCGACTTCATCGGACACCGCCAGGTCCGCGACATGGAGGAAGGCTACACCTACGGCTACAACAACGCCCGCGACGCGGTCAGCCTGACCTCGCGCAAGCACATCGAGCCGCTGCTGCTGCCCGACCAGTTGATGAACCTCGCGCGTCTTTCGGGCTACATCAAGTTCCCCGACGGGTTCCCGGCGGCCCCGGTAAAGCTGACGCCCGTGACACGGCGCAGGCGAGCCGAGCCGTTCATTCGCAGGGCCGCCGATGATGGCGGACTGGAAGGCGGCGGGACACCCGT
>CALCQB010000140.1 GCA_937897535.1 uncultured Novosphingobium sp.
TTTCCCTACACGACGCTCTTCCGATCTAGCAACAACCCCGAATGGAAATGCGTCGCCATCGACGAGGCCAGCGACGATGTGGTCGCACCGTCGGGCACCGCCGGTTTCCGCTGGGGCGAAAAGGGCAAGTGGAATCTCGAAGAGAAGGACGGCCATGGCCGCGAGGTGAAGCTGCGGATGACCGCGATCCTCGACAAGGACCACGACGAGGTGGTCGAGGTCGCCTTCCCCTATTTCGGCAACCGCGAACACGACCACTTCCAGGGCACCGACCATCCTGATGTGCTGCTCAAGCGCGTTCCGGTGCGCGAGCTGGAGCTCAAGGACGGGCGCGCATTCGTCGCCACGGTGTTTGACCTGCTGTGCGCCAACTACGGGCTCGACCGGGGTCTGGGCGGCGAATATGTCGCGCGTGATTTTGGGGACAGTTCGCCCTATACCCCGGCCTGGGCTGAGAAGATCACCGGCGTTCCCGCCGATACGATCGTCACCGTGGCACGCGAGTTTGCCGCCAATGCCGAGGCCACCAACGGAAAATCGATGGTGATCCTGGGGGCGGGGCTCAACCACTGGTACCACATGGACATGAATTACCGGGGGATCATCAATCTCCTGGTGATGTGCGGCTGCGTGGGTCAGTCGGGCGGGGGCTGGGCGCACTATGTCGGCCAGGAAAAGCTGCGCCCGCAGACCGGCTGGCTGCCGCTGGCCTTTGGGCTCGACTGGAGCCGTCCGCCACGGCAGATGAACTCCACCAGTTTCTTCTATGCGCACACCGACCAGTGGCGTTACGAAACGCTGGGGGTGAGCGAGATCCTCTCGCCCACCGCGCCGAAGGGCGATTGGGATGCCAGCCTGATCGATTACAACGCCCGGGCCGAACGGATGGGCTGGCTGCCCTCAGCGCCGCAGCTCAAGACCAATCCGCTTGAGGTCGGCAAGGCCGCCAAGGCCTCCGGCATGGAACCCAAGGACTATGTCGCCCAGGCGCTCAAGGCTGGCGACCTGGAGATGTCGTGCTTCGATCCCGATGACGAGGCCAACTGGCCGCGCAACATGTTCGTCTGGCGCTCAAACCTGCTTGGCTCCTCAGGCAAGGGCCACGAGTACTTCCTCAAGCACCTGCTCGGCACCGCGCACGGGGTCCAAGGCAAGGACCTGGGTGAAATGGGCCACCAGAAGCCCAAGGACGTGAAATGGCACGAGGAAGCGCCGAAGGGAAAGCTTGACCTGCTGGTCACGCTGGACTTCCGGATGTCGACCACTTGCGTCTATTCCGACATCGTCCTGCCGACCGCCTCCTGGTACGAAAAGGACGATCTCAACACCTCCGACATGCACCCCTTCATCCACCCGCTGTCGGCCGCGATCGACCCGGTGTGGGAATCGAAGAGCGATTGGGAGATATACAAGGGGATCGCCAAGACCTTCTCCGAAGTTGCGCCCGAAGTGCTGGGAGTGGAGCAGGATTTGGTGCTGGTACCGATCCAGCACGACAGTCCGAACGAGATCGCCCAGCCTTTCGAGGTGTCCGATTGGGGCCAGGAAGATCTGCTACCGATCCCCGGCAAGACCATGGCCAATGTCGCGCTGGTCGAGCGTGACTATCCGAACCTCTACAAGCGCTTCACCGCGCTGGGCCCGTTGATGGACAAGCTCGGCAATGGCGGCAAAGGCATGTCGTGGCAAACGGCGCACGAAGTGGAAGGCCTGCGCAAGCTCAACGGCACGGTGACCGAAGAAGGCCCGACCAAAGGCTTGGCGAAAATCGAAACCGCGATTGATGCCTGCGAAGTGCTGTTGATGCTGGCCCCTGAAACCAACGGCGAGGTTGCGGTCAAGGCATGGGAATCACTCTCGACCTTTACCGGGCGCGAGCATGCCCATCTGGCGCTGCCCAAGGAAGACGAAAAGATCCGTTTCCGCGATGTCCAGGCCCAGCCGCGTAAGATCATTTCCTCGCCGATCTGGTCGGGGCTGGATAGCGAGCACGTCTGCTACAACGCCGGCTACACCAACGTCCACGAACTGATCCCCTGGCGCACCCTGACCGGGCGGCAACAGCTCTATCAGGACCACACGTGGATGCGCGCCTTTGGCGAAGCGCTTTGCGTCTATCGCCCGCCGATTGATACCAAGGCATGTCTGCCGATGCTGCAAGCGGCCGAAGGCCAGCCGCACGTGGTGCTGAATTTCATCACCCCGCACCAGAAGTGGGGAATCCACTCCACTTACACCGACAACCAGTTGATGCTGACTCTGTCGCGCGGCGGGCCGATCGTCTGGATGAGCGAGGTGGACGCCGCCAAGGCCGGCCTGATCGACAATGACTGGGTTGAAACCTTCAACGCCAACGGCGCGCTGGTCGCCCGGGTGGTGGTCTCGCAGCGGATGAAAGAGGGCACGCTGTTCATGTACCATGCTCAGGAAAAGCACGTGAACGTGCCGGGCTCGGTACTGACCGGGCAGCGCGGGGGGATCCACAATTCGGTCACCCGCGCGATCCTCAAGCCCACCCACATGATCGGCGGCTATGTCCAGCAAGCCTACGGCTTCAACTACTATGGCACCGTCGGTTCGAATCGCGACGAATTCGTGATCGTCCGCAAACTCAGCAAGGTTGACTGGCTTGAAGGCGAGCTGGCCGAAGGGGAGCACGCAGCATGAAGGTCCGCGCACAAATCGGCAAAGTACTCAACCTCGACAAGTGCATCGGCTGCCATACCTGCTCGGTGACTTGCAAGAACGTCTGGACCAGCCGTGAAGGCATGGAATACGCCTGGTTCAACAATGTCGAAAGCAAGCCAGGTGTAGGCTATCCCAAGGATTGGGAGAACCAGAAGCGCTGGAACGGCGGGTGGGAGCGCACTGCGGCGGGCTCGATCCGGCCGAAGATGGGCGGCAAGTGGCGGCTGCTGGCGAAGATTTTCGCCAACCCCGACCTGCCCGAAATCGACGACTATTACGAACCCTTCACCTTCGATTACGGCCACTTGCAGAGCGCTCCCGAAAGCAAGGCCTTCCCCACCGCCCGCCCGCGCAGCCTGATTACCGGCGAGCGGATGGAGAAGATCGAGGGCGGTCCCAACTGGGAGGAAATCCTTGGCGGCGAATTTTCCAAGCGGTCGCAGGATTACAACTTCGAAGGCGTCCAGAAAGAGATCTACGGCGAGTTCGAAAACACCTTCATGATGTACCTGCCGCGGCTGTGCGAGCACTGCCTCAACCCGACTTGCGTCGCGGCCTGTCCCTCGGGCTCGATCTACAAGCGCGAGGAAGACGGGATCGTCCTGATCGATCAGGAAAAGTGCCGCGGCTGGCGGATGTGCATCTCGGGCTGCCCCTACAAGAAGATCTACTTCAACTGGAAGAGCGGCAAGAGCGAGAAGTGCATCTTCTGCTATCCCCGGATCGAGGCGGGCGAGCCGACTGTGTGCAGCGAGACCTGTGTCGGGCGTATCCGCTATCTGGGTGTGATGCTCTATGACGCCGACAAGATCGAGGCGGCGGCCAGCACCGAACACGTCGAGGACCTCTATCAGGAACAACTCGACATCTTCCTCGATCCCAATGACCCGGCGGTGATCGAGCAAGCCCGCAAGGACGGCGTACCCGACAGCTG
>CALCQB010000141.1 GCA_937897535.1 uncultured Novosphingobium sp.
GAAATCCGCGTGTCATGGGTGTGGTCCTTTCATCGGACGTAACCCTGTCGACGCAGCGCCGGTCGGGTTTGTCCTGAACTGGTCCGGTTATGGCACCTATCCGCCGATGCCATGCTGATCTGCGTCAGCCTGTCACCAAACCATCCGCCACCTCGATCTGACGCGCGCAAAAGGCTGCAATCTTTTCGTCATGGGTCGAGATCACAAAGCTGGTGCCCTCGTCGCGGTTGATCTGGCCGATCAGCTCCATCACCTGCAGGGCCGAGGCCCGGTCAAGGTTGCCGGTGGGTTCGTCCGCCAGCACCAGTTCGGGCCTGTTCATCAGCGCACGCGCCACCGCGACCCGCTGCTTTTGCCCGCCCGACAGATTGCCCGAAGGAAAGTCGATCCGGTCGGCCAGCCCCATCCGCGCCAGAAGTTCACGCCCACGCGCCCGCGCCGCCGGCGTCTCGCGCCCCTCGCGCACGGCCGTGGGGAAGATCACGTTTTCAAGCGCGGTGAAATCGGGCAGCAGGTGGTGGAACTGATAGACGAAGCCCACGAACGAACGCCTGAGCTCCGTCCGGGCATCACCGTTCAGCCCCGAAACCTCGATACCCGCGATCTGGATCGAGCCGCCGAACCCGCCTTCGAGCAGGCCCACGGCTTGCAACAGGGTCGACTTGCCCGATCCGGACGGACCCAGCAGCGCAACGATCTCGCCGGGGCGAACCTCGAGGCTAACCCCGCGCAGCACCTCGATGCTTTCGCCGCCCTGCTCGAAGCTGCGGGTCAGGCCGGACAGGCGGATCACCGGATCACTCATAGCGCAGCACCTGCACCGGATCGGTACTCGCCGCGCGCCAGGCCGGATAAAGCGTCGCGAGGAAGCTGAACCCCAGCGCCATCACGCAGATCATCCCGACCTCGAACGGGTCGGTCCGGCTGGGCAGCTCGGTCAGGAACCGGATCTTCGGATCCCAGATGCTCTGGCCCGATACGATTTCAATGAAGCGGACGATCGGCTGGCGGAAGAACAGCACCAGGAACCCCAGCGCGAGGCCACCAAAGGTGCCGACCAAGCCGATCACCGAACCGGTGGTGACGAAGATCTTGAGCACCGAACGGCGGCTCGCCCCCATCGTCCGCAGGATCGCGATGTCGCGGGTCTTGGACCGGACCAGCATGATCAGCGAGGACAGGATGTTGAACGCCGCGACCAGCACGATGATCGACAGTGCAAAGAACATCGCCACCCGCTCTACCTGCAAGGCATCGAACAGCGTGGAATTGATCGTCTTCCAGTCGGCCACGGCAACCTCGCCGGCGTATTTCTGGCGGACCGGCTCGACGATTTCGGCGGCGCGATCGGGATCGTCGACCTTGACCTCGATCATCCCCACCGCATCGCCCAGCATCAGCAGCGTCTGGGCGTCCTGCATCGGCATCACCACGAACCGCTGATCGAGATCGTAGACCCCGACTTCGAAGATCGCTGCGACATCATAGGAAATCTGGCGCGGAACCGTGCCGAACGGGGTCGACTGGCCCTGCGGGTTGATGATCGTGATCGAATCCCCGACCCGCGCGCCCAGATTGGCGGCCAGCTGCGAACCCAATGCGACTTTGCCGGAATTGGGCTTGAGCCCGGTCATCGATCCGGACAGCACCTTGGAACCGAGCGCCTGGATATCTTCCTGCTCCTGGCCGCGAGTGAACACGGCCTCGACCCGCCCGTTGAAGCTGGCCAGCAGCGGCTGTTCGATCAGCGGCGAGGCGCTGACCACGCCTGGCGTGGCCTTGACGTCCTGCAGCACCGCCCGCCAGTTTTCGAGCTTGCCGCCATAGCCCTGGACGATGACGTGGCCATTGAGCCCGACGATCTTGTCGAACAATTCGGCCCGGAAACCGTTCATCACGCTCATCACGATAACCAGCATCGCGACCGACAGCGTAACAACGCCAACGCCAATCCCGGCCACCACCGCAATCACCGCTTCGCCGCGCTCGGGCATCATATAGCGCTTGGCGATGGTCCATTCGAAGGGGGATAGGATCACTGGGCCTCGGAGGAAAACTTCGGGAAGAGAGCCGGGGATTTAGGGACTATGCCGGGCAAGAGCAATGCCCCGCCCTTGCCTTCGCGGCGAAACACCGCCAAAGGCCCAGCTACAGGGCACTTGCAAGGGCCAGGCGATTCCCATGAACCTTACTCACCCATTCCTTGACGCAGACGGTGACAAGCTGCGCGAGGAGTGCGGCATTTTCGGTGTGATCGGCGCCAAGGAAGCCGCCGGAATGACCGCGCTTGGTCTCCACGCGCTGCAGCATCGCGGCCAAGAAGCGGTCGGGATCGTCAGCTATGACGGTCAGCAATTCTTTGCCCGGCGCGGGCTAGGCCATGTCGCCCAGGTGTTTTCCGACAACGGCATCATCGAGGAACTGCCCGGCGAGATGGCTTCAGGCCATGTCCGCTACTCGACCACCGGCGGCCAGGGCCTGCGCAACGTCCAGCCGCTCTATGCCGATCTGGCCCGCGGCGGCTTTTCGGTGGCGCACAACGGCAACATTTCCAACGCGATGGCGCTGAAGCACGAACTGGTCGAGCGCGGTTCGATCTTCCAGTCGAGCAGCGACACAGAGGTGATCATCCACCTGATCGCGACCAGCCGGTTTCCCAAGCTGCTTGACCGGTTCGTCGATGCGCTGCGGATGATCGAGGGGGCCTATTCGCTGATCTGCATGACCCCGAAACGGATGATCGCCTGCCGCGATCCGCTGGGGATCCGTCCGCTGGTGATGGGCAAGATCGGCGACGCCACAGTATTTGCGAGCGAAAGCGTGGCGCTCGACGTGGTCGGTGCGACCTTCCTGCGCGAGATCGAGCCGGGCGAGATGGTCGAGGTCCGCGCCGATGGCCGCACCACCAGCCACCGCCCGTTCGGCCGGCCCGCTCCGCGCCCGTGCATTTTCGAGCACGTTTATTTCAGTCGCCCGGATTCGGTGATGGGCGGCCAGTCGGTCTACGAAGTGCGCAAGCGGATCGGGATGGAACTGGCCAAGGAAGCCCCGGCCGACGCCGATCTGGTAATCCCGGTGCCCGACAGCGGCGTGCCGGCCGCGATCGGCTATGCCCAGCAGAGCGGGATCCCGTTCGAACTCGGCATCATCCGCTCGCACTATGTCGGGCGGACTTTCATCCAGCCGTCGGATGGTGCCCGCCATGCCGAGGTCAAGCGCAAGCACAACGCCAACCGAGCGCTGGTCGAAGGCAAGAAGATCGTCCTGATCGACGATTCGATCGTCCGCGGGACCACCTCGATGAAGATCGTGCAGATGATGCGCGATGCAGGCGCCGCCGAAGTGCATATGCGGGTCGCCAGCCCGCCGACCATGCACAGCTGCTTCTATGGGGTCGATACGCCCGAGCGCAGCAAATTGCTCGCCGCGCGGATGGACATCCAGGAGATGACCAAGTTCATCATCGCCGACAGCCTGGCCTTCGTCTCGATCGACGGGCTCTATCGCGCGGTTGGCGAACCCGGGCGCAATGCCGCTTGCCCGCAGCACTGCGATGCCTGCTTCACCGGCGACTATCCGACCAAGCTGACCGACCTTGCCGAGCGTGAGGCCGATACCGGACAACTGCCACTGTCAGTCGGCCAGGTCGCGTGACCGACCTTTCCGGCCAGGTCGCGCTCGTCACGGGCGCGAGCCGCGGGATCGGCGCGGCCATCGCCGAGGCACTAGCTGGGGCAGGCGCCCATGTCGTGCTGACCGGCCGCGATACCAAGCTGCTCGAAGCGGTCGAGGAACGGATCTTCGCGGCCGGTGGCAGCGCGACGATCGCCCCGGTCGATCTGGCCGATGCCGATGGAATCGCGCGGCTGGCCAATGCTGTCGCCGAACGCTGGCACAAACTCGACGTACTGGTCCACAGCGCCGCCGTGCTGCCCGAACTGATGGCCGCCCGTGACATCGACCAGGTCGGATTTTCCAAGGCGCTCACCGTAAACGTTCTGGCGACCCAGGCGCTGATTGCGCGGTTCGATCCACTGCTGCGGGCCAGCGAGAATGCACGCTTCATTTATCTGACCACCAGCGTCGCGACCGCCCCGCGAGCCTATTGGGGCGCCTATGCCGCCAGCAAGGCCGGGGCCGAAGTGCTGGTCGATTGCTACGCCCAGGAAACCCGCAATATCAGCAAGCTGCGGGTCGCGATCGTCGATCCTGGGGCGACCCGCACCGCGATGCGGGCCAAGGCCTATCCCGGCGAAGATCCGAACTCGGTCAAGCTGCCCGGCGAAGTGGCGGACCGGGTGGTTGCCATGCTTGGTGAACAGTTTGCCAGCCCGCACCGCGAGCGGGTTAACCAATCCTCGTAAATCCCAAGCAACCGCGCTGGGCCATATTGTGCAAAGCCTAACCCGAAACCCTGGGGTAGGCTTGTCACACAAGGGGCGCAGTTGATGGCTGAAAATCTTCTGATCCAGAGGGATTCCTATTTTACCGCCGCGCAGGAGGATCGCTCCGCGCCGCGTACCCGCATCACCATACCGGCAACGCTGCGGGTTTCAGGTGGGCGCGGGTTCCAGACCGTGGTCCACGATCTGTCGCTGAGCGGCTTTTGCGCCGCTGCGGTCAATCGGGTGCACCAGGGCACCGTTTGCTGGCTGACCCTGCCGGGGATCGAAGCGCTGCAAGGCGAAGTGATCTGGTGGGACAACAGTCTGCTTGGCTGCGCCTTCGAAAAGCTGCTCTCACCGATCGTGCACGACAATATCCTGACCCGCTGGCGCGCCGACGCCCCGTTCAGACCGCTGGCCTGACCGCCAGCCAGGAACTTCTGCCCGGGCGCGAGGATTGATTCATCCCGTGTCCCTACCCCCCATAAGCACGGCCTGTTCCGTGCCCGGGCAGGAACCATCTCAGGCTGGCTTGACGAGGGTGACTTGACGCACGTCGATCCCCTGTCCGCGGAACCCGCCTTCGCAATACATCAGGTAGAAGCGCCATAGCCGCTGGAACCGTCCGTCGAACCCGGATGGCAGCCGCCCCTCGCGCGCCGCCTGCTCAAATGCTTCGCGCCACAATTTCAGGGTCTCGGCATAGTCCAGCCCAAAGCTGGCCTGATCGCGCCATTCCAGCCCGCGCTCGGCAGCCAGGCGGCGAAATTCCGCTTCGCTGACCAGCATTCCGCCCGGGAAGACATAGGCCTGGATGAAATCGGCGCTGGCGGCATAGGCTTCGAACAGATCGTCGCGGATCACGATGTACTGCAGCGCGGCGCGCCCGCCAGGCTTCAGGCAGCGGGCCAGGCAATCGAAAAAGTCCGGCCAGTATTCACGTCCGACCGCTTCGACCATCTCGACACTGACCACCGCGTCGAACTGGCCGGTGACATCGCGGTAGTCCTGCTTGCGGAAGTCGATCCCGGCAGCGCGGTGCGCGCGGGCATAATCGAGCTGTTCGTCCGACAGGCTGATCGCAGTGACCGCCGCCCCGGCGCCATGCAGGTGCTGGGCCAGCGCGCCCCAGCCGCAGCCGATCTCCAGCACCGAGGCCGCCCCGGCGACGCGCTGGGCAATGGTTTCAAGCTTGTGCTGCTGCGCCCCCGCCAGATCCTGCGCAGGCCCATCGAACCGGGCGCTGGAATAGACCAGCTCGGGATCGAGCCAGGCCGCGTAGAAATCGTTGCCTAGGTCATAGTGGACATGAATGTTGCGGCGCGCACCGGCCCGGCTGTTGCGGCGCACGAAGTTGAGCGCGCGCCCCAGCCAGCGCCACGGACCATGCGGCCGTGCGACATCGCCGAGGCTGTCGGCGTTGAGCATGAACAATGCGAACAGCGGCACCGGATCGGGACTCTCCCAATCGCCGGCTTCCCAGCCCTGATAGAGCCCCACCGAACCCGCCGTCGCCACCCGCAGCAGCGCGCGCCATGAATTGAGCCGGGCCTGCGCGGCAAATCCGGGAGCCCGGCCGCCGAGCAGCCGCCGCGTGCCATCGGGCAGCGTGACTTCGATCGAGCCTTGGTCAAGACCCAGGTCGATCCGGTCAAGCAGGGCATCGGCCCGTCCCCCGATCAGCCGGGCCAACCAGGCCGGGCCGCTGCGCAAGGCGCGCGGACCGCCGGTCAGTTCGTGACCGCGAGGGGTGGAGGTGGAGGCCATGAGCGGGCTTATGCCGCCGTCGGGCCCGCTCGGCAATTGCCCTGACGCGGGATTAACCGGCCAGTTTCGCCTCGAGCACTAGCGGGTTGAGCGGATGCAGGAATTCGCAGCCGAATTCAAAGTCGGTTACCCAGGCAACCTGGGCTTCCATCGATTCCATCCCCTCCAGCTTGATGAAGAACCGGTCGCCCTGGTGAACCAGAAACACGCCCTGTACCCGCGCGCCCAGCGGCGAGATATCGCACAGCCGGACATTGGCGCGCTTGTTGCCGCTGCGAAAATGCACTTCGGCCTTCCAGGCAGCGCGTTCGCTGCGCCGCTGGCTGCTTGGTTGAATATCAGGTTGTTGTGCCATGCTCGAACCGCCGCGACCCTGTCTGTTGAGGTCACCACATTCGCACAACAGAGTAAAAACGGCATTAATGTCGGATTTCAGGCAATTGTCCGCACCTCGCAAACGAAGGGCGCCGGGACCGCAAGTCCCGACGCCCTTGGCTGTCACCCAGCCTTGGGGCCTAGAACTTGACCTCGGCCGCAACCGTCAGGGCGCGCCCGCGCGGATCGGCAACCCGCGGTTCCCAGCTGCTGCCCGAACCGGTGTTGCTGTCATAGGTGATCGCGAACGGCGGATCGGTGTTGAACACGTTCTTGATTCCCATGGTCAGCTGCAGCCGATCGTCGATCTTCTGCGACACCGAGAGGTTGTAGATGATGTAGGGCTTGACCCGGGGATTGTAGTCAGGCCGCGCAGCCGATCCCGGCAGCGCCTGGTTGACATAGCCGTCGCGGTAGATCTGCGAGAAGGTCAGCGAGAAATCGTTCCTGGTGTAGCTGATCCAGGCATTGTGCTTCCACTTCAGACCGAGGTCGCCGGCGAAGGAAAACACCCCGCGCAGGTTGGAATAGGCCAGGTTCGGCAGCAGCTTTTCTTTCTTTTCCAGCAGCAGGGTGCCATCAAACCCAAGCGATAGCGTGCCGCCCAGCTGGTCGATGCTGCCCCGCGCGCTGAAATCGATCCCGCGGGTCCGGCGCGAACCGAAGTTGCCGGTGCGCAGGTCAAGCAGCGTGATGATCCCGTTGGTCCGCGTGATCCGTTCCGGGAAGGCATTGATGTTGGCAAACAGCTGCGGGATGGTGATCGAACCGATCACGTTATCGACCGCGATCGACCAGTAATCGGCCGAAAACGAGATCCGCGGCATCGGCTTGAAGACGATCCCGACGGTGTACTGCTTCGACGTTTCCGGCCCGAGATTGACGTTCCCGCCCGAAAGCGAATCCGGGGTGATCGCGGTGCAACCGGTAATTGCCGCGTTGACCACACCGGTCGGGCACGTGGTAGGATCTACCAAGGTATTGCCCGGGTTGGGTGACTGGGTGGTTCCATTGAAGATCTGGTTGAAGGTCGGAACGCGGAATCCGGTGCCATAGGAGCCGCGGACCATGACCCAGTCAACCGGCTGGAACTTGGCAGTGAACTTGGGGTTCACGGTCGAGCCGAAGCCGGTGTAATCATCAACCCGGACCGCGCCGCTGACTTCGAGCATGTCGAACAACGGCACCAGCACTTCGGCATAGGCGGCCTTTACGTCGCGCGACTTCTCGGTCAGCGCGTTGACGTTGTCGAACGCGACGTTGAAGATACCAGGCGAGCGCGTCTCGTCACCTGAGACAGAACCATTGAAGCTATAGGATTCCTTTCGGTAATCGACGCCCATGGCCAGCTGGACCCGGCCACCGGGGAGGTCGAACAGCCCGCCCGAAACCGAGAAGTCGAACTGGCGAACCTTGTACTTGCCGCCGTAGAGTTTCACGCCCTTGGCCGAAACGGCGTCGAGCGCGGCAAGCGCTTGTGGCGTCTGGGTCAGCGAGAACGGGTTGAGAATCCCGCTATTGAACAGGCCGACAATCCCAGGCGCTGACGCACCCGGCGCTGTGGGTGCACGCGGATCAGGATTGAAATTTGCCGCGCCGGGGACGCCCGTGGCAGCGAGCTGCGCAGCAAGATCGGCCGCCCGCGCAGCTGCCGTGGGTCCGTTTCCAACAAAGTTGAAAACCCCGCGGTAATGATAGCCTGAGCCCAGCACCGAACTGGC
The DNA here is from genome assembly GCA_937897535.1 of uncultured Novosphingobium sp. Taxonomy (GTDB): domain Bacteria; phylum Pseudomonadota; class Alphaproteobacteria; order Sphingomonadales; family Sphingomonadaceae; genus Novosphingobium. Next base: position 8,249 of record CALCQB010000141.1, read on the forward strand.
CTCGCTTTGCGCATAGGACGCACCGCCTCGATATTCCCAGTCGCCGAACAGCGGGCCTTCCAATCCGATCGCAGCCCGCAGAGTCTTGGTGTTGGTGGTATATTCCCGCGGGCCGCAGGCCAGACAGCGCCAACGGAAGGTGATGGGCAGACCATAGCGACCAACCCCATCGACTGTACGATCACCGACCGCGCCGATCGCCGGGAGTACGGCTGCGATTTGATCGTAGACCGAATTATAGGTCGAAGCCGTCAGCGCATTAAGCGGATAAGCAATAGGCATTGAGGTGTTGTTGGCGGTATACTGGTTGTTCGAAAAGATTTTGTGCGAGGTCGCATCCGAACCGGTAATTTCGGCAAAAACCTGGTGTCCACCCCCAAGGTTGCCCGTCGCTCGTCCGTAGTAGGTCAGTGTCTTGAGCGGTTGCTGCAGCGTTGCCGCGCGACCGGTGTCCCATGCGCAGGCAAGTGCCGCAGTCGGGTTGGCCCACAGCACCGCGTCATAGGCCATGCCGCCGTCCATGGTTTCGCAGCCAGCCCCGCCCGGTAGATCAAGCGGGTTGACCCCGCCAATCGCTGCTGTGGTGGTGCCCGGGATCGTGAATCCCGGACCGTTGGCCAGATAGTTGGGGTTGAACACAGTGCAATTCGGTGCCGTTCCTGTGGTGCACTGGGTGGTCGCGCCCAAAAGTGTTCCGGACTGGATTATCCCGACCCCTGCTGCGCTTGGATTGATCGGGAACGCGGTAGCGATGGGGGTCCCGCGGGTATCGATCGACAGGCCGCGGTTAGGCTGGTTGCCGTTGACGAAATCGCGGTCGGCCCCGAACAGGATGCCGCTGGTGGCATAGCTGACCGAGCCCATGACGTTAAAGCCCTGCTCGTCGAGCTTGCCATAGCCGGCCGTGCCCGAGACGCGGTAGATCGTCGCGTTGCCGGCCTCGGTGAAGTCGGTGAAGCCGGCCAGACTGACCCCGGTGAAGTCCTTCTTGGTGATGAAGTTGATCACCCCGCCGACCGCGTCGGTGCCGTAGATCGCCGAGGCGCCGTCTTTGAGAATTTCGACCCGTTCGATCGCCGCCAGCGGGATCTGGTTGACGTCGACCGCGGAGCCCTGGAGCCCGTGCGCGGCGACGCGGCGACCGTTGAGCAGAACCAGGGTCGAAGCACTGCCCTGCCCGCGCAGGTTGGCGGCTGACAGCCCGTTGGTGCCGCGCTGCGCGCCGGTCACCACGTCGGAGTTCGAGGCGAGGTTATCGGCCCCATTGCCGTTCGAGGCGAGGAACGAGATCAGCTGCTCGGGGTTGGAAATGCCTTCACGGCCAAGATCAGACGGGCGGATGATTTCCAGCGGCAGCGCGCTGTTGGCCGGGTCCTGCTTGATCCGCGATCCGGTAACGATGATTGCCGCACTCTTGTCGTCATCCGAACTGGCGGCAGTGTCTTGCGCCATCGCCGGCATCGCAAAGGCACCAAGCGAAACTCCGCAGGCCAGAACGGCGCGGATGAAGCTGCGTGAATTCATGATAACCCCCTATCGAAACGCGACCGCGTCATGGGCGGGAGACTATCAAAGCCTTGCGGAGTGGCCAGCGTCGATGCGCCAATCCGTTCGTTTTCAATACGGTTTGCCGGGGATAGCGGCAGGAATGTTGCAGGGGCGCAACAGGCCGGTGTCGAATTTGTTCAATTGGCCGCCGCTACCAGCAGCAACGCGGCCTCCATCACCGCCAGCGCCGAGGCACCATCGGGAACGTCGTTGGCGAAGAAGGCGAAGGTGAAGCGCTTGCCCTTGCCGGTGCGGAAGGTGCCCGACAGCGCATTGGTGGCGTTGAGCGTACCGGTCTTGGCGGTCAGATTGCCTTCAAGCGGCGTTCCGATCAGGCGGCGGCGCAGTGTTCCATCCTTGCCCGCTACCGGCAGTGAGTCATGCCAGGCTGGCCCCCACGGCTGCTGATCGATCCACCGCAGCAAGGCCACCGCCGCGCGCGGCGAAACCCGGTTGTAGGTCGACATGCCCGAGCCGTCGGAAAAATCGTAGCTGGAGCGCGGGATGCCGGCGCGTTCGAACAGGCCATTCATTGCCTTGGTAGCCCACTGCTCCGATCCGGTACCCTCGAGATCGCCCAATCGCCGGAACAGGACCTGGGCGTGAAGGTTCTGACTGACCTTGTTGATGATCACCACGTCCTCAGCGAGCGGCGGCGGGGACAATTTGGCCAGCGGAGCCATGCCCGGCATCGTCAGCGGCGCAATTCCGCCCGCCGGCTGCGGCTGGTCACGCAGTTGCGGCGCCCGGTGGCTGGCGCGGATCTTGCCGGTGACCTTCACGCCGCGCGTCTCAAGCATGCCCTTGAACACCCACGCGGCATAATGGGCCGGATCGTCGATCCCGGCGAGTTCGCTCCACGGTTTTGCGTCCGCCGGGATCTCGCCATAGAGCCGCAGTTCGAGGCTGTTGACCGGCCGGTCGATCGCCAGCGACAGCTTGCCTCCGGGCGCAATCGTCACCGCTTCGTTGCGCAAGCGGAAATAGGGAGATCCGGCAACACCGGGTGCTTTGCCGGGGACGCCTGGGGTAACAGTAATGCGCAGTTCGTTGTTGTCGAGATTGAGCGCCGACGTTGCCGTTCCGGAATCGGTCGGAATGTTGTTCCAGCTCATTCCCGGAACCCAGCGCTGGTCGGGCCAGAAGGTGTCATCGCCGACGACATCCTGCACCCGGCGGGTCCTGGCCGCTACTGCATCGGCCAGAGCGGCCAGGCAATCGACCGTGCAATCGGGCGCGCTCGACATCCGGGCATCGCCGCGACCGCGCAGCACCACATCCTGACCCTTCCGGCCCGCCACCAGCACAACCTCGGTTCCGCTCTCGCCGTCCGGCTGATCCATCTCCGGCAGCAGCGCATAGGCCGCCGCCGTCGTGAACATCTTGGTGTTCGACGCGGGGATGAAGCGTTGATCGGGGTTGACCGAGACCACCACCCGGCCGGCCTCGTCCACCACCAGCAGCCCGAACCGGGTGCCCTGCGGCGCAGTCGCGAGCGTTGCTTCAACTTGCTGCTGGAGCGTTTGCGCCTTCGCGGCTGGTGCTGGCGGAGCATCGGCCAGGGCCGGGACGGAAACCGCGAAGAGGGCGAGCGGGAACAGGACGTTGCGCATCGCCGCGCAGACTGCCCTGCCCGTCAGCGCAAGTCCACCACCTCGACCGGGGGGAGCGAAACGGCACCGGGTTGCTCGGACCAGTGGCGGGCATTGAGCACGCCCCCATTGGCGCGCAGTTCCGCGACCAAGGCCAGATCCACTTCGGCAAAGACCCACTGCGCCGCGTCCATAGCACCGATTGCCAGAACCCCGTTGGCCGGCATGCCCCGGTCTGGCGGGCCATAGACCGCCGCTGCGCCGCGGTTGACATCAACTGCTGGGGACCAGTCCGCCGTGCCGACCGTGGGAGAGTGTACGGCATAGCACTGTCCCTCGAGCGCCCGGGCTTGCGCACCCAGCCGGACCCGCCAATAGCCGTGCTCGGTATCGGTGCACGAGGGGACCAGCAACAGTTCCATCCCGGCTTCGACCTGAGCCCGAGCAAGCAACGGAAACTCGCTGTCGTAACAGATATTTATGCCGATCTTTCCAAGCGAAGTCTCAAACAGCCGCAGCGGCGTTCCAGCGCTGACCCGCCATTCCTCGCGCTCGAACCGGGTCATCACCAGTTTGTCCTGTACGCCGACCTTACCGCCGGGCGTGAACAGCCGCGCGCGGTTGACATAGGCCCCGTCGCCCCGTGCACAGGGTGCGCTGGCAGCGAGAATATGCAGGCCGTATCTGTCTGCCAGATCGGCGTGCAGCGCATCGACTTGCGGCAGCAAAGCGCTGACCGAGGCCAGCGATCCGGCCAGGTCGCTCATCGTCGCCGGATCGAGCGAGGCGAGTTCGATCGCGCCGTATTCGGGAAACACCGCCAGCGCCGCGCCGCCAGCGGCCGCCGCTTCCACCCACTTGGTGACCTTTGCGGCATAGGCTTCCCAATCGGCCAGTTGCTCGATCGGATACTGCGCAGCGGCGATGGTGAAGCAGGTCATAGGCTGCGAATCCAGTATTGCATGACTTTGCTGCTGTCCGCAGCCTCGCCATGCTCTCGCCAGTGGAACTGCCCGGTCAAGCCTGGCACCGGCGCATAGCCCCGCCGCGTCCAGAAGGCATCGAGCGGGAGGAAACCGGCAGGCCGGGCCGGGTGGTCTTCGGCTCGAACCACCGCGCAAAAGCTGGCCTGGCTGGCACCCCAGGACCGCGCCGCGGCTTCGCGGTGATCGAAGAAGGCGTGGCCGATCCCCTGCCCGCGATAGTCCGGCAAGAGCACGCTTTCCCCGAAGTAGAACACCGGTGCCGGGTCGATTCCGGCGCGGGCGAACGGTTCGCGGATGTAGACATCCTGCGCCAGCAGCGGGCTTGCCGTAGCCGCCCCGACGATCCGCTCGCCATCGAACGCTGCAACCAGCACCGCGTCAGGCGAGGCGGTGAATTCGGCGAGGTATTCGCGCTCGTAGTTTTCCGATCCGGCGTAGAGATAGGGATAGGCTGCGAAGACCGCGATCCGCAGCGCCGCCAGGTCACCCAGCGCGGCTTGCAGCGCGGGCCCGGTCAGCGGCGCGACCCGGAGCGTCAACCGGCCACCTGCGCGGTCCAGTCGGCCAGGTTGTAGTAGACCGTCACCCGGCTGATCCGATCGCCGGTGAAGGCAAAGAACGCTCCGGCCGGCAGGACGTAAGTCTGGCCTGCCGCTTCAGGCAGCCCGTCGTCGGTCGCCAGATATGCGCCGTGGACCGTGAACTCGGCCGAACCGCGGGTTCCATCGTCGCTGGCCATCAACACGATCCCGTCAAGCCGTTCGCGGTAGCAGCGCTCCATGTGCGCGAGAAAAGCAGCAAAGGCATCCTTGCCCGCCTGGCTGCCGCCCTGGTTGATATCGTGGACCACGTCGTCGGTCAGGCAATCGAGCATGCCTTGCCAGTCAGCGGCGTTGAAGGCGGCATAATAGCGGGTCAGCAATTCAAGCGCGGCGGCGCGGTCCATTGGCGGTCTCCTTGACCCTGCCCTAACGCCAAGCGATGCTACCCTCAATCCATAGAAAAGGGCGGCGCATCGCTGCGCCGCCCCAAATCCTGTGCCTAAACGGCCGTTCCTTAAAACTTGCCGCGCACGGTAACGCCGAAGGTCCGCGGTTCGGCCAGGAACTGCGAAAACAGCTGGCGGCCTCCGGGGAAGTTGCCGGCGTCGTTGAACGGTGCCGCAGTCGTCCCGGCCTGGAACGGCGTGTTGAAGGCCACCTGGGCATAGTCGACATCGAACAGGTTCTGGACCCAGAATTCCAGCGACCACTTCTGATCGGCACCACGCAGGCCAACGCGGGCGTTGACGATGGTGAAGCCGTCCTGAGCCTTCTGCGGGAACAGGTCCGAACCGGTGTTGTAGTCGGTGCTGGTCCGGCTATCGACATAGAACAGCGCCGAAAGGCCGCTGCTGCCGATGTCCGGGGTCCAGGCGACGCTTGTGGTGATGACCATTTCCGGTGCGTTCGACATGAACTGGCCGGGCAGCCTGCGCAGGGCCGGGTCGAGCGGCGCGCCGGCGCTGTTGCCGACGAGGTCGCTGCGGTACTTGGTCTTGGCGTAGGTCGCGCCCACCGTTGCCCGCAGGAACGGCGACGGCGACAGCACCGTTTCCAGCTCCACACCCTCGGCGCGGACGCCATAGCCGACATCGCTGGTCGGGCATGCCCCGGTGGCAGCGCTGGCATCACGATCCGCCCCGCCCAGGCTGCTTTGGCAGCCGTTGATGTTCTGGACCAGGAAGACCGTGCCGTTGAAGGTGTTCAGCTGGAAGCTGCTGAATTCCGAACGGAACAGCGTCGCGCTGAGGCTGAACGGCCCGGTGGCGTACTTGGCGCCCAGTTCGTAGCTCTTGACCAGTTCCGGCGCGAACTGGAGATTGCCGACCAGCGCCTGGGCCCCGCCCTGGCTGGCGAAGCTGAACGTCGGAGACTTGAGCGCCGAACGATCGAGGTTGAACCCGCCAGCCTTGTAGCCGCGCGAATAGCTCGCGTAGACCATCAGGTCGTCGGTCGGCCGGTACGACAGGATCGCCGTGCCGGTCCATTCGTCTTCGCTGCGCTTGGAACTGATCGAGACACCGTTGAGTTCGGCGGTCGAGTTGCCCTGGCACGACAGGCCGATCAGCGCCCCGGCCAGCGCACGCGCGGTGGCATTGGCGCTGGTCAGATCGTCGGTGACGAGGCCCTGGACGGTGGTGCAGACGGTGTTGTTGTTACCGAAAGTCGCCCCGAAGTCCTTCTTGTCATTGGTGTAACGAACACCAAGGGTCAGATCGAGCTGATCAGTGATGTGGACGATGTTGTGGGTGAACAGCGCCCAGTTCTTGTCGTGCTGGCGGTATTCGTCCGTGGTCGAACCGACATTGGCCATATTGTCCAGCGCAGTGAAGGCCGCGACGATGTCCGGACCCGAAGCCCCGGTTGCACCCGCCAAGGTGGCCGGACCGACGCCCGGAACGACGCACAGTGGGCTGGTCGGCGAATAGAGCCCGGCCAGACCACCGCCCGAAATCACCCGGCAAGTGGCAAAGCGGCCATACTGGCTGCCGAACTTGAGGTTATCGCGCGCGGTCAGCTTTTCATCGGCGTAGAACCCGCCGACCAGCCAGTCGAGCTTGCCCCCGAACGCCTCGCCCTGCAGGCGCAGTTCCTGAGTGAAGGTGTGGAACTGGCGATAGATATCGTCGCTGGGGGTGCGATAGAGGATATCGACGGCGCTGTAGTCGGTGTCCGAACCCTGGCCCGACCGGTATTCGCGGTAAGCGGTGATCGAGGTCAGCGTCGCGCCGCCCAGATCCCACTTGATTTCGCCCGAGAAGCCATAGTCCTTGGTCTTGCCTTCGAAGCTGCGGCCACTGTTGACATAGACGGTGCGGTCATACCCGGCGTTGAAGCCAGCCAGCGGCTGGCCCAGATCGCGCAGGACGTTGATGATGTTGTTGCCGTTGGTCTGCAGCGGGCTGAGCGGGGTCGACGGGTTGTTGAGATCGCCGATGTACGGGTTGACGCTGCGATCGACATAGACCGCCGCGCAGCAGCGTTCCTTGCGCCAGGTATAGTCGGCGATCAGGCGGACCGAAATGTCGCTCGACGGTTCCCACAGCAGCTGGCCGCGAACGAAGAAGCGGTTGCGGTTGTTGATGTCGATGTTGTTCTGCGGATCGGTGTAGAACCCGTCACGCCGCACGAACACGCCGTCGATCCGCGCCGCCAGCTGTTCGCTGATCGGGCCGGTGATCGAGGCCGAGGCCCGCATGAAATCGAAATTGCCATAGGTCGCTTCACCCGAAGCGCCGAACTGGAACTGCGGCTTCTTCGAATAGATCGCAATCATGCCGGCCGACGAGTTGCGGCCGCCGAGCGTGCCCTGCGGGCCGCGCTGCACTTCGACCCGGTCGATTTCGCCGAGTTCGTTGAGGCCGATGCCCGAGCGCGAACGATAGACGCCGTCGATGAACACCGGGACCGAGCTTTCGAGGCCGGGGTTGTCACCCACGGTGCCGATCCCGCGGATCCGGGCCGAGCCGTTGGCTTCCGAGCCGGTCGACGAAACGATCAGCGAGGGAGCAAGCTGGTTGAGCTGGCGGATATCGTTGGCGCCGCTGTTGGCCAGCGCATCGGCGTTGACCGCCGAGATCGCGACCGGAACGTCGGCCAGCGCCTGGGCGCGGCCCTGGGCCATAACGACGATTTCACCTGGATCCTGATTTTCTTCCGTCGCTGCGTCGGCAGGCTCGGTCGACTGCGCATAGGCCGGCGCGATCGGAATCATAGCGAGAGCGACGGCCGATACGCCGACGCCCAAAACGGACAACTTCTTCATGATAAACTCCTGTCCCAAACTTCACGCAAACCTGGGGAGGTGGATGCGTCAGAGCAATTTTGGGCTGCCCCGGTGGGTCAGGCCTTAGCGGCGGGGCAGGGAGTGTCAATCAAGTGACGTGTTTCGTTCGTCGAACGTGCGAGAGATGTGGGCGAACTGCAACACCTTCCCCAAAGGTCAGGGTCTTAGTTGGCCATTGCACTGGAAGTCGTATTGAACGTCGTCTGGATCTGGCCGCCCGCGCCCTGTAGCGCCGTGATCGAGGCGACCGCGATCAGCGCTGCGATCAAGCCGTACTCGATCGCCGTCGCAGCAGCGCTGCTTCGAAGCAGTTTTGCGAAAGTTTTCATGGTCTCGGCCCTGTTCTTGTTTCTGCCCGAATTGTGGTCAGCGGCGGTAAAGGCCGGGTCAACCGGATTGGTAAGCGCAGATGGCTAAGCCCGGCTTAGGCATGTTCCGGCGCTTGGTCAGGCCGGAGTGCCCTGTTCGTCGATTGCCTGCTTGCTGCACCGATGGGGTGTCGGCACTGTGCCTGGCAATCACTCAAAGGGGACTTTTCATCATGCGTCATCTGCTGCTCGCGCTGACCGCGCTGACCCTGCCCGCTGTGGCCCGCGCCCAGGAGGCCCAGCCCGCCCCCGCAGCTGCGCCCAAACCCGCCGCGCTGGTTTCCGACGGGATTCCGGAGGTTCCGCTGGAACTGGTCGAGGCAACCCGGCCCTACATGGAATTCCGCACCGCCGGGTTTGTCGATTGGGATCCGGTCACACGGTCGATGCTGGTATCGACCCGGTTCGGCAACGTTTCGCAGCTCCACACCGTCAAGGGACCGGGCATGGCCCGGCGCCAGATCAGCTTCGAGCAGGAGCCGGTCGGCGGCACCTATCTGCCCGGTGACGGCACCCTGATCGTCAGCAAGGACAAGGGCGGGAACGAGTTCTACCAGCTCTACACCCTGAAGGACGGCAAGCTGACCCTGCTGACCGACGGCAAGAGCCGCAACGGGCTCAACGCCGTCAGCCGCGACGGCAAATGGGTGGCCTACAGTTCGACCCGGCGCAATGGGGCCGACAATGACCTTTACATCATGGATCCGCGCGACCCGGCAAGCTCGCGGCTGATCAAGGAAGTCAAAGGCGGCGGCTGGGCTGTGGGGGACTTTGCCCCCGGCAACGGCGGCGTGGTGGTCGCCAACTATATCTCGGTGGCCAAGACCGATCTCTACTGGCTCGACCTGGCCAGCGGCGCGATGACCCCGATCGGCGATCACAAGCAGACGATCGCCTATGGCGGCGGCCGGTTCGCGCCCGACGGAACGCTGTGGGTGACCAGCGACGAAGGCAGCGACTTCCAACGGCTTGGCACGCTTGACCCCAAGACCGGCAAGTTCACCCCAAAGACACTCGAAAAGAAGTGGGACGTCGAAAGCTTCGACATCGCGGACGACGGCAGCTTCATTGCCTACACGGTCAACGAAGCCGGCATCTCGAAACTACGGTTGATGGACCCCAAGAGCGGTGCGGTCCGCGAAGTGCCCGGCCTGCCCAAGGGCACCATCGGCGGGGTCGACATCGCGCCGTGGGGCGCGATCGGGTTGACGGTTTCCTCGGCCAAGGTCCCGGCCGACGCCTATTCGGTTGATCCTCAGACCTTGGCGGTGACCCGCTGGACTGAAAGCGAAACCGGCGGGCTTGATCCCGCCGTCAACGTCGATCCCGAATTCGTCGAGGTAAAGAGCTTCGACGGCGAGCTGGTCAGCGGGTTCCTCTATCGCCCGGATCCGGCGAGGTTCCCCGGCAAACGCCCGCTGATCGTATCGATTCACGGCGGGCCAGAGTCCCAGTTCACGCCGGGATTCCGGGGCAGGTCGAACTATTTGCTCAATGAACTGGGCATCGCGCTGTTTGCGCCCAACGTTCGCGGCTCGACCGGGTTCGGCAAGCGCTTCGTCAGCCTCGACAACGGACCGTTCCTGCGCGAAAATTCGGTCAAGGACATCGGCGCCTTCCTGGACCGGCTGGAGGCTGACGCAGGCATCGACAAGGACCGGATCGCGGTCCAGGGCGGCTCCTATGGCGGCTACATGTGCTATGCCACCGCGATCCGCTATGGCGGGCGGTTCAAGGCGGCCGACTGCATCGTCGCGATCAGCAACTTCGTCACTTTCCTGGAAAACACCCAGTCCTACCGCCGCGACCTGCGCCGGGTGGAGTACGGCGACGAGCGCAATCCCAAGCAGCGCGCCAAGCTGCTCGAAATCTCGCCGCTGACCAGCATCGACAAGCTTTCGATCCCGCTGCTGGTGGTGACCGGCGCCAATGACCCGCGAGTGCCCAAGAGCGAAGCCGACCAGGCCGTCGCCGCGGTTCGGGCCAAGGGCCGCACCGCCTGGCACCTGGTCGGGCTGAACGAAGGCCACGGCTTCGGCAAGAAGGAAAACCAGGACTATCAGTTCTGGGTTGAACTGCAGTTCTGGAAAGCGAACCTGCTGGGCGAGAAGTAACCGCCCGCGTTGCGCCCCGCGCCGTTTTGGCATAAGGCGCAGGTGAAAGCCCCGGCCCAGCGGGTTCCTTGGAACACGCACGGGCCGGGGCTTGGCATTTCGCGAACAAGGAATTCCGCTCATGTCCCGTCGCCGCCAGATCTACGAAGGCAAGGCCAAGATCCTCTATGAAGGCCCCGAACCGGGCACGATCATCCAGTACTTCAAGGATGATGCCACCGCGTTCAACGCCCAGAAAAAGGGCACGATCAACGGCAAGGGCGTGATCAACAACCGGATCAGTGAGTACGTCTTCACCCGGCTCAACCACATCGGCATCCCGACTCACTTCATCAAGCGGCTCAACATGCGCGAGCAGCTGGTCCGCCAGGTCGAGATCGTTCCGATCGAAGTGGTGGTGCGCAATGTCGCGGCCGGCTCGATCTCGACCCGGCTCGGCATCCCCGAGGGCGAGCCGCTACCCCACACCCTGATCGAATATTACTACAAGGACGACGCGCTGGGCGATCCGCTGATCGCGGAAGAGCACATCGCCTGCTTCGGCTGGGCCTCCAACGAGGAGATGCAGGACATCTCGGCGATGGCGATCCGGGTCAACGATTTCATGTGCGGGATGTTTGCCGCGATCAACATCCGGCTGGTCGATTTCAAGCTCGAATTCGGGCGGCTGTGGGACGGCGATTACAGCCGGATCATCCTGGCTGACGAGATCAGCCCCGATGGCTGCCGTCTGTGGGACATGACCACCGGCGAAAAGCTCGACAAGGACCGGTTCCGCCGCGATCTGGGCGGCGAAGAAGAGGCCTATCAGGAAGTCGCCCGCCGGCTTGGCCTGCTCGAAGCCGACAACGGCCCGAGCGAAGTGTTCGACCTCAACGCGCACCGCAAGCTGCGGGGGAAATAATGCCCCTGCCCGCTCCGGCCGAGATCGCCAGCTTCTGGCGCGAGGCCGGGGCGGCGAAGTGGTTTGCCAAGGATCCGGCGCTCGATGCCGAGATCGTAAGGCGCTTTGAGCCCGCGCATCATGCTGCGGCAGGAGGCGAGCTGGACGGCTGGCGCAGCACGCCCGAAGGCACCCTTGCCCTGCTGATCCTGCTCGACCAGTTCCCGCGCAACATCTGGCGCGGATCGGCCCATGCCTTTGCCACCGATCCGCTGGCCCGTTCGGTCGCTCGCGCCGCACTCGAAGCCGGGCACGACCTGGCCTGCGATCCGGCGATGCGGGTGTTCTTCTATCTGCCGTTCGAGCACTCTGAAGCGCTGCAAGACCAGGACCTGTGCCTGGCCAAATGCGCGGCGCTCGATGCGGCCAGCGGCAGCGAATGGACCCGGTGGGCCCAGCTCCACCGCGACATCATCGTCCGCTTCGGCCGGTTCCCGCACCGCAACGCCTGCCTTGGCCGGGCCAGCACCGCAGCGGAGCTCGAGTTTTTGGCGCAAGGCGGTTTCGCGGGCTGAATCCACCAAGGGACACTTGCCCCGCGCTGAGCAATCGGCCACCAAGCTGCCATGCCAAACCGCAAGCTGCTGTTCGCCCTTTCGATTTCCACCCTTGCTCTCGCCGCCTGCGCCCCGCAGGTCAAAAGTGTGGCCAGCACCGCCGCGCCGGACAACGCCTGGGCGTTCGAGACGAGCGACGTTCCGGTCGATCCCGGCTACCGATTCGGCCGCCTGCCCAACGGGATGCGCTATGTGATCCGGCAGAATGCCACGCCCAAGGGGACGGCGCTGGTGCGGATGCAGGTCGACGCCGGGTCGCTTGACGAAAGCGACAGCGAGCGCGGCTATGCCCATTATGTCGAGCACATGGCCTTCAACGGTTCGACCAATGTCCCCGAGGGGGAGATGGTCAAGCTGCTCGAGCGGCACGGGCTGGCCTTCGGGGCCGATACGAATGCCTCGACCGGGTTCGAACGGACCACTTACCTGCTCGACCTGCCGCGCAACGATCCCGAACTGCTCGACATTGCGCTGATGTTGATGCGCGAGACAGCGAGCGAACTCAGCTTCAATTCCGGTGCGGTCGATCGCGAACGCGGAGTAGTCCAGGCCGAAATGCGCGATCGCAACACCTATGCCTTGCGCAACGTCCAGGATTCGCTCGACTTTGCCTATCCCGGATCGAAAGTAGCGCAGCGGATGCCGATCGGCACCCCCGAATCACTCGCCAGTGCTTCGTCGGGTGGCCTCAAGGCGTTCTGGGCCCGCGAATATGTTCCCGAACACACCACGCTCTACGTGATCGGCGATTTCGACGCGGCACTGGTTGAGGCGAAGATCAAGGACAGGTTCGGATCGTGGCAAGGCGCCAAGGCCGAGCCCAAACCCAAGGGCGGGCCGGTCACGATCGAAGCCAAGAATCAGGCCGATGTCTATATCGACCCGGCCTTGTCGGAGCGGGTCTCGATCACCCGAAAAGGACCTTACCTGACCGAGCCGGACACGCTCGCGCAGCGCAAGGAGAACCTGCTGCGCCAGATCGGTTATGCGATCGTCAATCGCCGGCTGTTGCGCCGTACCCGCGAGGGCGAGGCCCCGTTCCGCAATGCCAGTTTTGGCACCGACGATGTCTTCAAGGAAGGCCGCAGCACCCAGCTCGAGATTGACACCGTCGATGGCAAGTGGCGGCGGGGGATGATCGAGGCCACACTCGAATACCGCCGGGCAATGGTCTATGGCTTCACCGACGAGGAAGTGGCCGAACAGGTCGCGATCCTGCGCAGCGCCAATGCCAATGCCGCCAAGGGCGAAGCGACCCGCAGCAACGCGCAGTTGTTCGGCGCGGCCCAGGCGCTGGTCAGCGACGAACGGGTGCCCGACACCCCGACCAACTCGCTCAATCGCCTCGAAGCGTTCCTGCCCGAGATCACCCCAGGTGCGGTCCACGCTGCGCTTCAGCGCGAAGCGGTCCCGCTCGACCAGCCGCTGTTGCGGTTCCAGGGCCGGACCCCGCCGGTCGATGGCGGCAAGGGGCTCCAGTCAGCCTGGGCCGAAGCCATGGCAGCCCCGATCCGGCCACCCGAACGCAAGGTGGCCGGGACCTTCGGCTACACCGATTTCGGCGCGCCGGGCCGCGTGGTCAGCGATGTGGTCGAGCCCGGGCTGGGGATCCGCACGATCCGCTTTGCCAACGGGGTGCGGCTCAATCTCAAGCGGACCGATCTGAAGCAGGACCAGGTGCTGATCCAGGTGTCGGTCGATGGCGGATCGATGCTGGCGACCCGCGACGATCCGTTGGCGACGCAGATGATCTCGGTCCTCGCGCTGGGCGGGCTGGGCCGGCACAGCAAGGACGAACTCGATTCGATGCTGGCTGGCCGCACCGTCTCGGCCAATTTCAGCGCGACCGACGAAACCTTCGTGGCCGTGACCGGGACCACCCCGCGCGATCTGGAGCTGGAACTGCAGCTCCTGACCGCGCAGGTCACCGATCCGGGCTATCGCAAGGAAGGCGAGGTGCTGTTCCATCAGACCATCAACAACCTGTTTGCCAGCCTGCGAGCAACCCCGGGTTCCGCGCTCCAGGCCGATCTGGGCGCGATCCTGTCCGACCGGGACCCGCGCTTCAGCCTCGGCGATGTCGAGGAGTACCGCAAACTCAGCTTTGACCGGCTCAAGAACGCGACCGGCGACCGGTTCCGCAATGGCGCGATCGAGATCGGGATCGTCGGCGATATCGACGAGGCCGCGACGATCGCGCTGGTTGCCCGAACCTTTGGTGCGCTACCGCCGCGCGAAGCCGATTTCCGTCCTTATACCGATCGCCGCTTGCGGCCCTTCGCCAAGGACCGCAAGCGCCACGTCCTGCGTCACACCGGGGCGAAGGATCAGGCGGTAATCGCCTACGTCTGGCCGACCCGCGACGGCGAGGACCTGACCGCCGCGTTGCAACTCCAACTGCTCGAACGGGTGATGCGGATCGAGATCACCGAAACCCTGCGCGAAAAGCTCGGCAAGGCCTATTCGCCGGGCGCAAGCAGCAATGCCTCGCGGACCTGGAAAGACTTTGGAACTTTCACGGTCAATGCGTCGGTCGACGTCAAGGAAGTACCGGCCACGCGCAGTGCGATCGGCGAAACGATCGGCGCGCTGCGCAATGCGCCGGTCAGCGCCGATGTGTTGACTCGCGCCCGCGAACCGATGCTGGAAAGCCTCGACAACCTGCTCAAAAGCAACGCCGGCTGGCTCAGCTTCGTCGACCGCGCCCAGACCGAACCCGACGCGATCGAACGCTATGCCAAGTCGAAACAGCTGCTGCAGGCGATCACCCCGGCAGAGCTGCAGGCACTCGCCTGCAAGTATCTGACCAAAGACGGCGCGGTGGAGGTGGATGTCTTGCCCGAGGGGATCGACGATCCGGTGACGTCGACGGCGAACTAGCGTCAAATTCGAAAAATCTGTCCCAAATTCCGTCTATGCTGAGCCTGTCGAAGCACTGTCCTTTCCTTCGTGCCTTACGCGCAACTGCCTGAAGGAAAAGCAATCCTTCGACAAGCTTAGGATAGACGGTGTCAGGGGGCTTGATGCACAACTACCAATCTCTGCTCTAGGCAATCGTATCGCGGTAGCGCCGCACCGCGACGGTGCCGAGGACCAGCAGCATCACCAGCAGCACCCCGGCTTCGGGGGCAGCGAGCCGCGCGTCCCAGCCCTTCAGCATGATCCCCCGGACCAGCCGGATATAGTGGGTCGGCGGCAGGATCTCGGCCAGCCACTGCACCAACAGTGGCATCCCGCGATAGGGAAAGGCAAAGCCCGACAGCAGGATCGAGGGCAGCAGGTAGAGCATGCTGGCCTGCATCGACATCACCTGGCTCTCGACCAGCGTCGAAAGCGTGAAGCCCAGCGCCAGGCTGACAAGGGTGAACAGCAATGTCACCGCCAGCAGCAGCACGAACGATCCCTCGAACGGCACCTGAAACACAATTCTGGCCGCCGCCAGCACCACCAGCACCTGGACCAGCCCCATCCCGAAATAAGGCACGATCTTGCCGACCATCACTTCGATCGGGCGCAGCGGGGTGGCCAGCAGGTTCTCCATCGTCCCCTGCTCGACCTCCCGCGTCACCGACATCGCGGTCAGCGCGACCATGGTCATCGACAGGATGATCGCCAGCAGTCCTGGCACGGTGTTGTGGCTGGTGACCCCCTCGGGGTTGTAGCTGCGGTGCAGCACCAGGCTGACCGGCGGCGGGCCCGGTTGGCGGGCGGCCAGCGGCCCATGGAGTTCGCGTGCCAGGGCCTGGCTGACCGCCTCGTTCACGGCGGCAACCGCTGGACCGGTGCTGGCCGGATCGGTCGCGTCGACAGTGAGCAGCAATTGCGGGTGTTCGCCCCGGACCAGCGCGCGGGAGAAGTCGCTCGGCACGGTCAGGACGAACTGCGCCCTTCCCTCGGCGATCAGCCGGTCACCCTCGACCGGCTGGTCAGCCAGTTCAATCAAATCGAAGTAACCGGTGTTGCAAAGCGAACTGAGGATTGCGCGCGAGAAAGCTGAATTATCGTTGCTTTCCACCGCCATAGGCAGATGCCGCGGATCGCTGTTGATCGCGAAGCCGAAGATCAGCAGCTGGATGATCGGAAACATCAGCATCATCACGATCATGCCCGGATCGCGCGCCATCTGGCGCAGCTCCTTGAACACCATCGCCCCGATCCGTTCCCACATCACGCGCGCTCCAGCACCGAATGATCGGGGGCATCGCGCATCAGGTGAATGAACACGTCCTCCAGCGTCGGTGCGCTTTCGGTGAAGCGGACTTGCCCGGCCCACGGCTTGACCGCCTCGCGCAGCGCGGCCGGATCAGGGCCGCAGACGTGCAGCGTGGTCCCGAACGGCGCAGCCATCGCCACCCCCGGCCGCGCTTCGATCTCGGCAGCAAGCCGGTCCGCTCCGCCGCCCTCGCCTTGCAGCGCGTGAAGGCCCGACGCGGCGATCACTTCGGCCGTGGTGCCGCGCGCCAGCATCACCCCGTAGGCGATATAGGCGATCTCGTGGCAGCGCTCGGCCTCGTCCATGTAGTGGGTTGAGACAAGCACGGTCATGCCATCGCGAGCAAGGCCGTGGATCTGGTCCCAGAATTCGCGCCGGGCCTGCGGATCGACCCCGGCGGTCGGCTCGTCGAGCAGCAGGATCTTGGGCTCGTGAAGCACAGCTGCAGCCAGCGCCAGGCGCTGCTTCCAGCCACCCGAAAGCTTGCCGGCCAGCTGATCGGCGCGGCTGGCAAGGCCAAGCTGCTCCAGCGCCGCGTCAACCCGCGCGCGCTTGCGGTCAAGGCCATAGACCCGGGCGATGAATTCGAGGTTCTCGGCGATCGTCAGGTCGCCGAACAGGCCGAACTTCTGGGTCATATAGCCGATCTGCTGCTTTATCGCGCGGCGCTGGGTCTTGAGGTCGAGCCCCAGCACTTCGCCCTCGCCCGCATCGGGAATCAGCAGGCCGCAGATCATCCTGAGCGTGGTGGTCTTGCCCGAACCGTTGGGACCGAGAAACCCGCAGATCCGGCCCGGCTGCACGGTCAGGTCGACGTGATCGACCACCGTGCGCGGCCCGAACCGCTTGGTCAGCCCGCGCACCGCGATGGCGGGGGCTTCGCTCATTGCGCGATCACCTCAACCGGCAGCCCCGGCGGCAAGGGCTTGTCGCTGACCGGCAGCAGCGCTTCGACCAGGAACACCAGTTTGGCGCGGGCTTTCTCCGAATAGATCACCGGCGGCGAAAATTCGGCACGCGGGGCGATGTAGCTGATTTTCGCGGACCG
>CALCQB010000142.1 GCA_937897535.1 uncultured Novosphingobium sp.
GAGTTCAGACGTGTGCTCTTCCGATCTAGCTTCATTGGCACCGGGGCCTTCGCCGTCAACGGCACCGCACAGGTCCGCTACGCCGACAGCGGGGCCGATACCCTGGTCCAGATCGACCTCAACGGCGATGGTGCGGCCGATATGGAGATTGTTCTGGCGGGGCACGCCGGGCAGGCGCTGGCCGGAACCGACTTCCTGTTCTGAGCCGGACTGCCGCCGCAGCGCGGCGGAGCGTGGAACCGGGGCAAGCCGTTCATCCGCCAGCAAGCCGCCGTTGCGCATTTTCGCGACCCTAAAGGGAGGTCGCATCTCATGTTCAAATCGCTTGCGCTGGCCGGCTTTGCCGTGCTGGCTTCCGCCGCCATATCCGCTCCGGCCCTGGCCGACGATCCCAACGATCCGACCATGCGCAGCAAGGCCGCGCGTGACCGGGACCGCGAGATCATCCGCCAGCTCAACCTGAAGGAGCTCGAGCGGGTCCGCGCCCGCGACGCCGGTTATGCCGAGGGCTGGGCCGCCTATCGCGCCTATCACGAGGGCGACCGGCCAGCCCTGCCCCGATGCCGCAAGGGTCAACGCACCCGTTGCAGCCGCTGAGCGATCAAGCGGCGGGCCTCGATCGAAGGCCCGCCGGTCGTTCATTGGCCAGCAGTCTGGCGGCGGCTATGAACGCAGCCATGCGCAAGCCCATCATGTCCGTTATCGCCGCTGTCGCCGTGCTGTCCGCCCCGGCCAGTGCGCGGCCGCTGTTCGATCCGGCCCGGCCGGTGGCGTTTGTCTGCACAGTCAGCGGCGGCAAGGGGCTGTCCCCGGCCCAGGTCTGCGCGGTGTTCAAGCGCGAGCTCGACCGGGCGCTCGCGCGTCAGACCCGCAGCGCAACGGCCTGGCCGGTGCGAGGCAACGCGGTGCGGATCGCAGTGCGCTTTGCCAGTCCGCGCGAGGTCAGTGTTGTCGCAACGCTGCGCTCGGCCGGAAAAACGACCCATGTTCCTGAAGTGACACAAGACGTTATGGACAAGAGCGCCAACTTGCGCGATCTTGAACTATTGGCAAAGCAAGTTGCGCGGATGATTGTGCCCTGGCGCCAGAACCCGCAACGAGCCGCAAACAAAGGGCAGAACCATGAACCGCTTCCACTCGATCGATTCGGATCTCGGCAATACCGAGATCTCGCGCGATCAACTGATCAAGGCGAACATGGTGCTGACCAAGGGTCCGGCCTTCGTTTCGGCCGACGTGCTCTATCGCGATGAAACGCCCGCCGGTCGCCCGGCCTTTGTCGCCGATACCTTCCTCGATCAGGTCGCGACCCCGGCCGCCGTAGCCGCTGTGAAAAGCGCGATTGGCAGCGACGATTTTGACACCTATCCCGCGCTCTCGGCCAAATACTCCGTGGCCTTCGACACCGGCCTTGATGGCCGCCTGGCCGACTCGCTCCCGACCCTCGGCGATGGCCCGGCCCTGCGCCTTGTGTCCAGCGACGGACCGGTCGCCGAAGTGCGATATAGCGAAGACTCTTCGGGCCTTGTTTCCACCCCGGCGGTGCCGTTTGCCGATACCATTCCGGGCGACATCTCGAGCGTCGCGACGGTCGCCGTCGGCGGCAGCGTCGATGTTGCGGTCGATACGATCGGCGATCATGACTGGTACCGGGTCACGCTGACCGCGGGCACCACTTACACGATCCAGACCTCGTCGAATGGTTCGGGCACCGATGCCTTCCTCAACCTGCGCGATTCTAACGGCGCGCTGCTGGTTTCGGACGACGACAGCGGCGACAGCGTCAATTCGCTGATCAGCTATACCGCGACCTCGAGCGGAACCTATTTCATCGATGCCGGCACCTACAACAACGAAACAACCGGCGGTTATCACCTGTTCGTGGCCGGCCCCGCCCCGGCCGGCGATCCGGTCGGCGGGACGACCGGGACCGCCGCGTCGCTTGTGGTTGGCGGGACCGTCAACGGCAATCTCGATGTCAGCGGCGATCACGATTTCTACGCGATCAACCTGGTCGCCGGGCAGACCTACATCTTCCGCACCGCGCCGACCGCGACAAACACCACCGACACGATCCTGACCCTGCGCAACGCGGGCGGCACCCAACTGGCGACCAATGACGACGCGGGCGAATTCGCCTATTCGGCAATCCGCTACACCGCCACGGCGAGCGGAACCTATTACCTCGACGTGTCGGGCTTCAACACCTCGACCGGCGAATTCAACCTCAGCGCGTTCACTGCGCCCACCCCGTTGCTGTTCACCAACGACCAGATCTCGCTGCAACTGACCAACGGCTATTGGGGCGGCACCGCGCGACACTGGAACGTCGCCGCCGGCGGTACGCTCACCGTCAATCTCACCGCGCTGACGACCGACGGGCAATTCCTTGCCCGCGAAGCGCTCAACCTGTGGACCGACGCGATCGGGGTGACCTTTTCCGAAGTGGCCGTCGGCGGACAGATCGTGTTCGATGACAACCAGACCGGGGCCTTTGCCAATTCGACCCGGACCGGCAGCATCATCACCGCCGCAACCGTCAACGTCGGGACCGAATGGCTGACCAGTTACGGCGTCACACTGCGGACCTACAGCTTCCAGACTTATGTCCATGAAATCGGCCATGCGCTCGGCCTGGGCCATGCCGGCAACTACAACGGCAGCGCCGATTACAGCTCGGATTCGCTCTATCTCAACGATAGCTGGGCGACGACGATCATGTCGTACTTCGACCAGACCGAGAACACCTATTTCCAGGGCCTGGGCTTTACCCGCCAGTTCGCGGTGTCGCCGATGATTGCGGATCTGATCGCGGTCGCCAATCTCTATGGCGCCAACACCCTGACCCGCACCGGCAACACCACCTACGGGTTCAACAACAACACCGGCCGCGAGATCTTTACCGCTGTCGGCGGGCAAACCCCGATGAGCTACACCGTGGTCGACAACGGCGGGACCGACACGCTCGACTATTCGGGCTATACCCAGGCCCAGCGGATCGACCTCAACGCCGAGACCTTCTCCAACGTCGGCGGTCGCGTCGGCAACGTCTCGATCGCGCGCGGCACGGTGATCGAAAACGCGATCGGCGGCAGCGGGGCCGATATCCTGATCGGCAACGCGGCGGCCAACCAGCTCGATGGCGGCGGCGCGATCAACACCCTGAGCGGCAATGCCGGCAATGACCGCTTGCTGGTTGCTGCGGTCGGCACCGGCAGCAATATCGATGGCGGCGCGGATACCGACACGCTGGTGGTTTCGGGCACGGTCAGCCTTGGCACGGTTACCGCGATGGAGGCGATCGAATTTGTCGCGGGATCGGTCCTGACCCTGCTCGGCAGCCAGTTCAACAACGGCTTTTCGGCCACGTCGGTGCTGTCAGGGACCGGCAGCCTGATCGTCCAGATGGCGAGCGAGGTGCTGTTCATCTCGTCGCAGATGACCGTTGCGAGCACCGTCGCGACCACGATCAACGGCTCGACCGGGATTGATGTGATCAAGGTCGCGCTGACCGCTGCGGTCACGATAAACGGCGGGGATTCAGCCGATCAGGTCCGCGGCAGCAACCTCAACGACGTGATCAACGGCCAGAACGGCGACGACAAGATCATGGGTCTGTCGGGCGCGGACGACCTGACCGGCGGCGCCGGGGTGGACCAATTCCGGTTCCTGTTCAAGGAAGACAGCCTGGCCGGATCGGCCGACCGGATCCTCGACTTCACCAACAATGTCGACAAGCTCGATTTCCGCCTGCTTGATGCAGACCTCGTCGCGCCGGGGCGTCAGACACTGAACTTCATCGGCACCTCGGCCTTCGCGGTCAACGGCACCGCTCAGGTCCGTTACGCCGACAGCGGCGGGGATACGCTGGTCCAGGTCGATTTGGACGGCAACGGCGTCGCCGACATGCAGATTGTGCTGGTCGGCCACGCCGGGCAGGCGCTGGCCGGGACTGACTTCCTGTTTTAGCCCGGCGGGATCAGGCCGCGATGTTGCGGATAACTGACTGCGCCCAACCGGAGATTCCATGCATTTTCTGATTGATTGATCAAAAAGATGTGAGATTCTATCTCTGCCTTCTGCGAATCGTTCAGGCCGTTGGGCGCGGCCGACCTTGATTTTGGGAGCGAGCGCATGACGGATATTGTCGGCACACCGAACAACGACATCCTTGATGGGACCGTCGGCGATGACACCATCACCGCAGGTGGCAGCTACGATCTGGTCCACGCCGGACCCGGCAACGATACCGTCTATGGCGATGATGGTGACGATACGCTTTACGGTGGATCGGGCAACGACATTGTCCACGGCGGAACCGGGAACGATTACCTGATCGACACTTACGATACGAATCCGTTTTACTCGGGCGGTGGAAACGATTCGCTTTACGGTGAAGACGGCAACGATTTCTTCCAGATCTACCACACCAATGATCTGGCGCCATCGACACTGCTATTGGACGGAGGCTCGGGCGATGACACCTTTAGCTACACCGGGGCGAACCGCTTTCCCTATGGCATACAATTCGCCAACATCGGCGATATCATAACGGTTTCGGGCGGCAGCGGCGCGGATCAGCTCTTCTTCACGGCCGTCCAGTCCGCCGTGATCGATATGGGTGCCGATCAGGACTATGTAAAACTCGACATCGCAACCGTCAGTGCTTCGATCACGCTTGGTACCGCCACCGATTTCTTCGAGCCGTCGTGGTACAACCATTCGGTCGCCCCCGGCACGATCACGATTACCGACTTTGCCGCTGGCGTGGGTGGAGACCGGCTGGTGTTTGACTGGCTGGTGCTGGCCCATAGCTACCAATGGAACGGTAGCAATCCGTTTGGCAACGGTTCGCTCCGGCTGGTCCAGTCGGGGGCCGATGCGCTGGTTCAGTTCTTCGATCCCGGCGGGGGTTATGCCGACTTCGTGACGATCTTCAGGCTGGCCAACCAGTCGATCGCGTCCCTGACTGAGTTCAATCTGGGGTTCAACCCAACAGGCGGCTCCACGTCCGCCCAGACGATCGACGGCACTGCCGGCGCAGACCGGATCCGCGGTTTCGGCGGTGCAGACACCATTTCGGGGCTCGACGGCGACGACTGGATCAACGGCCTGGCGGGCGATGATGTGCTTATCGGCGGGGCGGGCCGGGACATCCTCCAGGGCGATTACGGCAACGATACGATTTACGGCGGGATCGGCGATGATCAGTTGCAGGACCAGGCCGGTAGCGACTCCCTGTTTGGCGAGGCGGGTAACGATTACCTGGGGTACGAAACAATATTCGGACCGCCCGCTGCAACGATCCTGCTCGACGGAGGCGACGGTAACGACTTCATCCGGTACTCGGCAAACCAGCGAGAGGTCGATACGGTCACGCTGGTCGGCGGGTCCGGCAACGATACGATCCTGAGCGGGATCGCGCTGTCTACCACGATTGCGGCCGGTGATGGCGACGATCAGGTCTATGCCGAACTGCTGGGCGGCCCGGTCCAGGTAGCGCTAGGCGCCGGAGCCGACGTGCTGCGGTTCACATTTTCTCCGACGCCGGTCCATGGCCTGCAAGCGTCCGTCACGGTCAGCGATTTTGTCGCGGGTCCGGACGGCGACTACCTTGTGCTCAGCGACCTGCTGTTTGGTGGCGGGAGCACCTGGAATGGCGCGGCCGATCCCTTCGCGGCGGGCTATCTCAGGATCGTCCAGCAAGGCGCCAATGCGGTGGTCCAGCGCGATGCGAACGGCGGCGGAGATGGCTTTCAAACCGTTCTGGTACTCTCCGGCGTAACCGCCGCGAACCTATCGTTCGAGCGGATTCTGCTGACCGGGAATACCCAGTACACATTCGGCACGAGCGCTGCCGATGATATCTACAACTTCAACTACAATGGCCGACTTTACGCAGGCGCCGGGAACGATGTGATCCACGGTAGCGGCGGACCCGACTGGCTTTACGGCGAGAGCGGCGACGACACGATCGACGGCGGCGCCGATGCGGACATGCTGTTCGGGGGAAGCGGCAACGATACGATTACCGGTAGTTTCGGCTTCGACAAGATCTACGGCGGCGACGGCGACGATACGGTGATCGCCGGTTTCGACGACCTTTTGCTGGATGGCGGCGCGGGGACGGACAAAGTGGTGTTCGGCGGGTCAGGACTGTTTGCAGGCCAAATGTCCGGCATGGAGGCGCTCGAACTGACGGCCGGGGCAAGCCTCACCCTCACTGGCGCGCAGTTCAATACCGGCCTTGCCATCAACTCTGCGATTACCGGCACCGGCAACCTGATCGTCAACATGACCGCGGGCGAATACTTCTTCGCCACGCAGATGACCGTCGCGGCGGGGGTTTCGCTGACAGTCAACGGCACCAATGATAACGATGTGATCAAGGGCCCGCTAAGCTCTGCCATCACGATCAACGGCGGAGACGGGACCGATCAAATCCGGGGCAGCGATCAGAACGATACGATCAATGGCGGCGACGGCAACGACAAGATCATGGGCCTCGGCGGAGCGGACCTGCTGACTGGCGGCGCGGGGGCGGACCAGTTCCGCTATCTGTTCGCCAGCGACAGCGGTCTTGGCGCCGGTGCCGACACCATACTCGATTTCGTCAATGGCCAGGACAAGCTCGATTTCCGCGCGCTCGATGCCGATCCAGCGGCACTAGGCCGCCAGCTGCTCAGCTTCATCGGCACCTCGGCATTCGCGAACAACGGCACCGCCCAGCTCCGTTACGCCGACAGTGGCGGGGATACTCTGGTCCAGGTCGATCTTGACGGCAACGGCATCGCCGACATGCAGATTGTGCTGGCGGGCCACGCCGGACAGGCGCTGGCCGGGACCGACTTCATGTTCTGACGCAGCCGCCGGGCAAAAAGTCCAGCCGGTTCATTTACCGGCAATTCCAAAGCTGTCACAAGTCGCCCAGGTCGCGCCTGATTGATCCGTTTGGGGATTCGCATGGCGTTTTGGTTTGGCAGGAATGGAGTTTCGGCGCTCGCCGTTGTGGCGGCCGCGCTGGCGGTAGCGCCGGGTACGGCGCTGCGGATCGGTCCCGGCAATGGACCGGGTATCACGCTGCCGCTTTCGCTGACCGGCGTGGCCCAAGCCGCGACGAAGAAGAAAACCACCCGCAAGGCTGTGGTGAAGAAGCCGGTCTCATCCCGGCGGGTCTGCACGACCACCAAGGTCAAGGGCAAGTCGGTCAGGACCTGCAAGATGGTCAGGATTGTTGCCGCACCGCCAGCTATGCCTGCGCCGCCAGTCGTGGTGATCACCTCGGCCGGACCGCCGCCGGTCGCGCTGGTCCCGGTTGTCGCCCCGCCAGCACCGCCCCCACCACCGGCAGCCCCGGCCTCGCCGCCGGCCGCCGCGTTCGTGTGGATCGATCTGGCCGATAGCCTGGCCGAGACGATCGGCGACGCCCGGCCCGACTTCACCTTTCGCTATCAGGGGATCGACAGCTGGGCGTGGGCAACCCGCGTCGGGGAAATGCTGATCGTCGAGCCGGGCCGCGAAGGAGTCGTTCAGTACTTCTTCATGCGCGGCGAAACTGCCCCCTACCTGATCAGCGACGGCTACACCGCCTATGGTTTCGACGGACCGCGGCTGGACCAGATCTATGACGATCGCGGTCGGCTGTTTGCCGGCCAGGTATCGTGGCAGCAGGTCGATAGCGGCGAGCGGCTGCTCGCCCGCGGCCGCTCGCTTTATGCCGCCGCGCTGCGCGGGCGCAGCTGGAGCGGCGATGCCGCGCTGAGCTGGTACGACGGTTTCAGCAGCAGCCTCTATTCGGGCGCCTGGTCCGATGGCTGGCGGGGCGGATGGCGCAATGACTGGCGCCGCCTGCCCGACTGGCACCAGTTCGAATACCAGCACTATGGCGCGCTCCCGCCGCGCTATCTTGACGACGAGCGTCGCCGCCGTCGGGATTCGACCTATCGCTACGATCAATGGCGGCGCAGCGGTGCGCACGGCGCGCCTCCGCCAACCGGCAATCCGGTGGTGCAAAGCCCGCCGCCGGTGACGCCGGCTGCGCCCCCGCCGCCGCCGCGGCGGACCGATCCTGTCCCCCGCCCGGCACCGGCACCACTGGTTGCCCCCAGCCCCGCGCCACCACCGCCACCGCCTGCGCCACCCCCGCCCGAACCACGGCCGAGCTGGCGCGGGCCGGTTCAGCCACAACCGCCAGCTCCCGAGGTTCCGGAACGTCCTGCGACGACCGACGAGCATCCGGCCGACGGCCCGCCGCGCCCGCGGGCCTATCCCCGGCCCCAGCCTCAACCGCAGCCCGAACCGCAGCCGCTACCGGCCAGCGAGCCGGTGCCGCCTGCACCGATCGTCCCGGTGCCGCCGGCGGCGATCGAAGTACCCGCGCCGATTGTCGCGCCACCGCCGGTGGAGGTCCCTGCGCCGGTTGTTGCACCACCGCCACCGTCTCCGGCCCCGACGCCTCCGGCACCGACTCCTCCACCACCGCCCCCTGTGGCGGAGCCCGTCTCGGCACCGGCGACCGTGGAAACGATCCGGCAGGAAAATATCCAGACCCAGGAACCGTAAAGGAGAACTGCGATGCCCCGGAACCCCGTTCTTTTCGCCGCGCTAAGCGCGCTGGCCGGGTTTGGCCTGGTCATAACCCCGGTTGCCGCCAAGCCGCGCAAGGCGCGCCCCAAACCGCCCGCGGCGACCCCCGTCGCTTCCCCCGTCGCTGCCCCCGTCGAAGCACCGGATCAGCAGCAGCAAGCCGCCAATGCCGCCCAGGCCAAGGCTGCCCAGGACCAGGTCGCCGCCAACGCCGCTGCGCAGCTGGCCTATCAGGAAGCGGTCAAGGCCCGCGACGAAAAGATCGCCCGCGACAAGGCCGAATACGAAGCGAAAATCGCCAGCGACAAGGCCGCGCACGACGCCATCATGCAGAAATGGCAAGCTGACGTTGCCGCTTGCAAAGCCGGCGACGTCAGCCGGTGCGCCAAACCGAACTAAGGCCCCACCAAACCCCGATTCCGGACGAAGACGCAGCCCGCCTCCCTTCGGGCGCGGCGGTGTTCTGATGCGCGGGCGCGGCGTGACGGGCGTCACGGACGTGCGGTCTGATTGCGCGCAATGTGGGCCTGCCTGGAACAGGAGGCCCCCCAGATGGCGACGTTCGAAACCACCATAACCTTGACCACCACCGCCAATGCGCTTGGCATCTTTCTCCATTACCCCGACGGTCGCCAGCCTGTGCCACTGCCAGGGGTCGCGACGGGATTCGCCGATCAGCTTGCCCCCGGTGTCTATGTCATCACGGCCGCAGGTCTCGGAAATGTTCCAGGAACCGTGGTCGAATTCGAAATCGCAACCGATGTGAACAGCATCAAGCGCCGGCGCACAGTTGGTGTCAAGGGAACCTTGCGCGCGTGGATCACCTTTGAACTCGATACCGAAGGGAAGCTGTCATGAACTGCACTGTGCGGCGGCACCTGACGCTGGCAGCGTTTTGCCTCGCTGCGTCTCCGGCCCTGGCGGACGAGCCGGTCCAGCCGGCCACTGGTGAACAGGCCGTGGCCCGCCGGCTGGCGGAAGCCGGGAATGAGCAGGCCGGCCGCGTGATGAGCGCAGGCTCGCCCAATTCGCGGGCGGCCGCCGGGTTCAGCGCTTCCAACGTGCAATTCAGCCAGGAAGGCGACGAGACCAGCGTTTCGGTGGCCTTTTCGCTCAATCTCACCTCCTATCGCGAACCGCAGCGGGCCGAGGACTTTTACAGGGTCAGTCAGACCAGGTTGAGCGTCGTGGCATCGGCGCCGATCGACAAGGGCACCAAGGATGGCGCCCTGTTTGCAGGCGACAGCCTGGTCAGCGGCAGCAAGCTCAAACTGTCGGTGAGCACCTTTTCGACCCGGGTCGGAACCGGCGCCGGGGCTGGCCCTGCGATCAGCGCGGCCTATCGGACCTGCGTTGGCCAGAACGCCCGGCAATGGGCTGCGGGCCAGCCCGATCGCCCGAAGGCCGCGGCCGAGGCTGCTGGTCTGATCGCGGAACTCGAAGCCAAGCTTGCGTGGCGCGGGTCAGCCATGAACATCGACGGCGTCATGTCCGGTCTGGACGACCAGGGCGCTCTCGGCAAAGTGGTCAGGCAAGCCTGCTACCCGGGCCAGGCCGACAGCGAGTTGAACGACGAGTATGCGCTGGTTGCCAAATACGGCAGCGATCCCGTCACCTTTGGCCGCCGGTTCCTGCCGGACGGGTCCCGGCTTACCTTCTGGGGCTTTGATGCCAGCATGGGGCAGGATGACCACAGTTTCCTTGATCGCACCGCCTTCAAACTCGAGACGGATCAGCGGACAACCTGGGAAGTGGGCGGCTACGCCGGCTTCATCAATTCCGACCTGACCTTTTCGCTGCGCGGCCGGCTGGTCTATGGCCAGACCTACAAGGCCAATGACGAGGCCGAGATCTGTCGCACGGTCTCGATCCCGGCCGGCCCGGAATGCCTCAAAGGGCCGGACGGAGCGCCGCTGCGCCAGCGCACCGGCCTGGCTTCGCTCGAAGCGCGCAAGCTCGTCCACGTCAGCGACGGAACCGATATCGCCATCGCGCCGCAGGTCACCTATCGCTTCAAGGACCGAAACCTGGGGGTCGAAGTTCCGATCTACCTCTCGCCCGACAAGGACGGCAAGCTTAGCGGCGGGATCAAGGCGGTCTACAATTCCAAGGGTGACGAATTTGCGCTCGGCCTGTTCGTCGGAGTTCCGTTCTCGATCTTCTATGACTGAGCTGGGGCGGACCGGTCCGGGCGGCTGATCCTGCCCGGACCCTTCCACCAACGCCCGATTGCCCTCGGCAAACGACATGGACTCCTTAGCCCCCGCGCGCGAGTGCGGGGGTAGTCTTTTCGCGGGTCCGGCCAGTGCCGGGCCGTTGCCGAAGTTCGGGGAGTTTGCCACAATGAAATCGCGTTTTCTGATCGCCGGTGCCGCGCTGGTCGCGCTGGCCGTTCCGTTTGCCACCAGCCAGGTGATCGCCCAGGCCGCCACCTCGGTCGCCGGCAAGGCCTTGATCGGTACCTGGGGGGTCGATCTTGGCGGACAGGACACCTCGGTAAAGCCGGGTGACGATTATTTCCGCTTTGCCGCCGGCAAGTGGGAAGACAAGACCGAGATCCCGGCTGACCGGGCCGCGGTCGGCGCCTTCAACGATTTGCGCGAAACCACGCAGGAACAAGTCAAGAGCGTGATCACCGCCGCCCCGGCCGCCAGCAAGGTCGGCGCGTTCTATTCCAGCTTCATGGATGAAAAGCGCCTCGAAGCGGTCGGTCTGGCCCCGCTCAAGCGCGATGTCGCGGCGATGAACGCCATCGCCAGCAAGGCCCAGTTCGCCCGGTTCATGGGCCAGACTAACGGCAAGTTCGGGATCTCGCTGGTCGACATGGGGGTCGGCTCGGATACCGCCAACCCCGAACTCAACGTGCTGTACCTCGGCCAGGGCGGGATCGGCCTGCCCGAGCGCGAATACTACTTCGCCGACCAGTTCAAGAAGGCGCGCGATGCCTACAAGGCCTATATCGTGCGGACCATGACTTCGCTGGGCTATGCCGATCCGCAGAAGGCCGCCGACACGATCATGGGCTTCGAATCCGAGATCGCCTACAAAAGCTGGAAGATCGCCGACCGGCGGATGATCGAAAAGCTCAACAACCCGATGAGCTCGGCCGAACTGGCCACTTACGCCCCGGGGATCGACTGGGCGGCGTTTCTGGCCGGCGCCAAGGTCCCGGCGCAAAAGCGGATGATCGTGGGCGAAAACACCGCGATCAAGGCGCTGGCGCAGGTCTATGCGCAAACCCCGCTGGCGACGCTCAAGCTGTGGCAGGCGTTCCACATGGCCGATCAGGCCGCGCCCTATCTCAACAAGGCGATGGTCGACAGCCGGTTCGAATATGCCAAGACCATTTCGGGCGTGGGCGAAAACCGCCCGCGGTGGAAGCGCGGGGTCGATCTGGTCGGCGGTTCGCTGGGCGAGCTGGTCGGGCAGGAATACGTCAACAAGTTCTTCCCGGCCTCCTCCAAGGCCAAGATGGAAGCGCTGGTCGCCAACCTCAAGCTGGCGATGGGCGGCCGGATCAAGGGCAACAGCTGGATGAGCGATGCGACCAAGGGTGCGGCGCTCGACAAGCTGAGCAAGATGGACGTGATGGTCGGCTATCCCGACAAGTGGCGTTCCTACACCGCGATGGCGATCGTTCCGGGTGACCTCTATGGCAACGTCCAGCGGGCTGGCGTGTTCAACAACGCCTATCAGATGGCTGACCTTGGCAAGAAGGTCGATCGCAAGAAGTGGGGGATGAACCCGCAGACCGTGAACGCCTACAACGGCGGGCTGGAAAACAAGATCGTGTTCCCGGCGGGTATCCTGCAGGCGCCGTTCTTCGATCCGAACGCCGATGATGCGGTCAACTATGGCGCGATCGGCGCAGTGATCGGGCACGAGATCAGCCACGGCTTCGACGACCAGGGCCGCAAGATCGACGCCACCGGCGCGGTCCGCGACTGGTGGACCGCCGAAGACGCCAAGCGGTTCGAGGAACAGGCCAAGATCTTCGGCGCGCAATATGCCGCGATCGAGGCCGTCCCGGGCGCGTTCATCAACCCCGACCTGACCATGGGTGAGAACATCGCCGATCTGGCCGGTGTCTCGGTGGCGCTCGATGCCTATCACGCTTCGCTGGGGGGCAAGCCTGCCCCGGTGATCGATGGACTGACCGGCGACCAGCGCTTCTTCCTCGCCTATGCCCAGGTCTGGCGGAGCAAGGCCCGCGAAGCCTCGATCCGCAACCAGGTCGCGACCGATCCGCACAGCCCGGCCAAGTACCGCTCGTACGTGCCGCTGCGCAACGTCGATGGCTGGTACGCGGCGTTCAACGTGGCCCCCGGCGACAAGCTCTACATCGCCCCGGAAAAGCGCGCCCGGCTCTGGTAAATCGGGAACCGCGTTCAGTTGTCAGTCATTGGGGGCAGCAATAGGCTGCCCCCAACTATTTCCGCTATGAGGAATGTCCCGATGCGAAACCTTGCTCTCGTCTCCCTGTCCGCCCTGGCCCTGGCCGGATGCGCTGCAACCAGCTCCGAGCCTGCACCGGCTCCTGTCGCCAGCCCCACCCCGGTGGCCTATGCCCCGGTGATCCCTAAGGGCACCGGGATCTTCGCCGAAGAATCGACCCTGCCGTTCCAGGCGCCGGACTTCTCGAAGATCAAGGAAAGCGATTTCGAACCGGCGATCGAGCAAGGGATCGCGATCCAGCTGGCCGAGGTTGACGCGATCGCCAATAACCCCGCCGCGCCGACCTTTGAAAACACCATTGCCGCGCTGGAACGCTCGGGCGCGATGCTGACCCGCGTCACCTATGTGTTCAGCGCGCTGGCTTCGGCCAATACCAACGACACGCTCGATGCGATCGACAGCCGCACCTCGCCCAAGATCACCGCGGCGAACGATTCGATTACGCTCAACCCCAAGCTGTTCCAGCGGGTCAAGGCGCTGTACGACGCGCGGGCGACGCTGGGCCTTGATCCCGACCAGCTCCAGCTGCTGACCATCACCTATGACGACATGGTCCGCAACGGCGCCAATCTGTCGCCCGCCGACAAGCAGGCGCTGACCGACATCAATGGCCAGCTTTCGGGGCTGACGACCGAATTCGGCCAGCGGCTGACCAAGGGTACCAAGGAAGGTGCGCTGGTCACGACCGATCGCAAGGCGCTGGCCGGCTTGTCCGCTGCCGATCTGGCTGCGGCAGAAAAGAACGCGGCTGATCGCGGCCTGCCCAAGGGCAGCTTCGTGCTGTCGATGCAGAACACCACCCAGCAGCCGCTGCTGCCCTCGCTGACCAACCGCGCGACCCGTCAGGCGCTGTTCGAGAAGAGCTGGCACCGCAGCGAACGCGGCGATGCCAACGACACCCGCGGCCTGATCCTCAAGATCGCGGCGCTGCGCGCGCAGAAGGCCAAGCTGCTCGGGTTCGAGAATTTCTCGGCCTATGCCTTGTCCGACCAGATGGCCAAGACCCCGGCAGCGGCGATCAGCTTCCTCGAAAGCTTCGCCCCGGCGCTCGGCGCGGCGCAGCGCAAGGACGCGGCCGATCTCAACGCGCTGATCAAGCGCGAAGGCGGCAAGTTCACCGTCACCCCGGCTGACTGGGATTACTACGCCGAGCGCCTGCGCAAGCAGCGGTTCGCGCTCGACCAGAACGAGGTCAAGCCGTACCTCGAAATCACCAACGTGCTCGAAAACGGCGTGTTCTTCGCCGCCAACCAGCTCTACGGGCTGACCTTCAAGAAGCGCACCGACATTCCGGTCTATCACCCGGACGTCACGGTCTACACCGTCTACGACGCCGACGGCAGCGAGCTGGCGCTGTTCTACTTCGATCCGTGGAAGCGCGACAACAAGTCGGGCGGGGCGTGGATGTCGAACTTCGTCGACCAGAACGGCACGACCGGGACCAAGCCGGTGGTGTTCAACGTCGACAACTTCACCAAGCCCGCCGCCGGTCAGCCCGCGCTGATCACGTGGGACGATGCCAACACGATGTTCCACGAATTCGGCCATGCCCTGCACGGGATGTTCTCGAATTCGCGCTATCCCTCGATCGGCGGCACCAACACCGCGCGTGACTTTGTCGAGTTCCCCAGCCAGTTCAACGAGAACTGGATGACCGAACCCAAGGTGCTGGCCAACTTCGCCAAGCACTACAAGACCGGCGCGCCGATGCCGGCTGCGCTGGTCGCCAAGCTGAAAAAGGCCAAGACCTTCAACCAGGGCTATGCGCTGGGCGAAAACATGACCGCGGCGCTGCTTGACCTCAAGTGGCACAACCTGGGGGCGGGCGAGATCCCGACCGACGTCGATGCCTTCGAGAAGTCGGCGCTGGCCTCGCACGACGCCAAGGGCCTCGAAACCGGGCTGGTCCCGCCGCGCTATCGCACCAGCTACTTCCGCCACATCTGGTCGAACGGTTATGCCTCGGGCTATTATGCCTACAGCTGGACCGAAATGCTCGATCATGACGCCTACGCCTGGTTCCAGGCCAACGGCGGGATGACCCGCGCCAACGGCCAGCGCTTCCGCGACATGATCCTGTCGCAGGGACACAAGCTCGACTACGCGGTGATGTACCGCAACTTCGCCGGCCGCGACCCGCAGGTCGAGCCGATGCTCAAGGCCCGCGGGCTGAAGTAGCCTAGATCGACAGCGCGCGCTGGCCGGGTTCGCCGAGCCAGCGCGCGCTGACCTTCCAGACCCGCTCGATCACCGCGGCGGCCAGCGCCTGTTCGGGTGGGCCGTCAGCGGCAACCTGCCCTGCGTCCAGCACCACTACCCGGTCGGCATGGTTGATCGCCTGAGCCAGATCGTGGAGCACCAGCACCACCCCGACCCCGCTGGCGGCGAGCTTGCGGAACTGGCCGAGCAAGGCCAGCTGATGCGCCAGATCGAGGTTGGCGAGCGGCTCGTCGGCCAGCAACCAGCGCGGCTCCCCCGCCAGGACCCGGGCCAGCAGCGCCCGGGCCCGCTCCCCGCCTGACAGGCTGGAAACCGGGCGCTGGCGGAATGCCTCAAGATCGAGCGCGTCCAGCGCGGCAGCGACGGCGTTTGCATCTGCCTGAGCTCCGGCATTCCAAGGCAACCGCCCCAGACTGGCCAGCGTCTCGACCGAAATGTCCCAGGCCAGTTCGCCCTGCTGCGGCAGGTAGCCGATCGCCTGCGCGCGGGTGCGCGGCTGAAATGCCGACAACGGCGTCTGGTCCAGCGTGACCTCGCCCTGTCCGGGGGGGATCAATCCGGCGAGGCAGCCCAGCAGGCTAGATTTGCCCGCGCCGTTCGGACCGCAGATCGCGGTTACCTGACCCGGCTGAAAGTCCACGGACACACCGGCAAGGCGAGCGGGCAGGATCAGGTCCAGGGTGGAAAGCGTCATGCCAGCCCCCGGCGCATTTGCAGCAGCAGCCCGAGGAAGAACGGCGCGCCGAGCAGCGACAGCGCGATGCCGAGCCGCAGCTCGCTGGCCAGCGGCAGCACCCGGCACAGGCTGTCCGCCACCAGCAGCAGCAGCGCCCCGGCCAGCGCCGAAGGCAGGATCAGGCTCGACGGCCGACGGTCGGTGAACCGCCGCAGCAGATGCGGGACGATCAGTCCGACAAAGCCGATGATCCCGGCCGCCGCGACCCCGGCCCCGACGGTCAGCCCGACTCCGGCGATCATCAGCAGTTGCAGTCGCGCAGGATCAACCCCTAACGAACGCGCTGCCGCTTCTCCCAGGCTGAGCGCATCGAGCGCGCGTCCGGCCAGCAGCAGCAGGCTGATCCCGAGTAGCGTGAGCGGCACGGCGAACCACACCTCGTGCCACGATCGGTCGGCCAGCGCCCCCATCAGCCAGGTGACGATCTCGCTCATCGCGAACGGGGTCGGTGACAGGCTGATCGCCAGGCTCATCAAGGCTCCGGCGAGGCTGGCGATCATCATCCCCGCGAGGGTGAACAGCATGACTGATCCGGTCCGTCCGGCGATCAGGCCAAGCAGTGCCATCGCCCCCGCCGCGCCCGCCAGCGCAAACAGCGGCAGGACCCAGGCGGTACTGGCCCAGCCCGTCCAGAAGCTCAACACCGCGCCCAGCGCCGCGCCGGGGGCGATCCCGAACAGCCCCGGATCGGCCAGCGGATTGCGGAGGTAACCCTGCATCGCCGCCCCCGCCGCGCCCAGCCCAGCCCCCAGGGTTACCGCCAGCACCGCGCGGGGAAGACGCAGTTCGGTAAGGATAATCAGGGCATTGGATGACAGTTCGGAGAATGGATCGAACCACACCCGCCCGGCCAGCAAGGACAGCGGCACGGCCAGTGCGATCAGCGCGAGCAGCAGGGCAACCGGGCGGGTCACAGGGCGCGCCGCACGGTGCCAAGCCGCTCCGCCGCGCGGATGATCGTCGGCCCGCCGCACCACAGCAGGCTCGGGTCGAGCCGCTCGCGCCGGGTCGCGGTCAGCTGCGCCAGCGCCGGGTGCGCCAGCAGGCGATCCTCGTTCCCGGCCCCATGGCTGGCGGTCAGGATCAGCCGTGGCGGGTCGGCCAGGACCTGCTCGAGCGGCAGCAGGTCGGCCTGGCCCAGCCCGCGCGCGGCAGCGGCGTTGACGAAGCCGGTCCGGCGCAGCAGGTCGGCGATCAGGGTGCCCTCGCCGGGGACCATGCCGCCCGATTGCCAGACCAGCGCCGGGATTGCCGGGCCCGGCGGCGCGCGATTGGCCGCCAGCGTTGCCTCGATCCGCACGATCAGCGCTTCGCCGCGTTCGGGGTGGCCGACAAGCGCGGCGATCCGGCGGATCTGGGCCTCGCTTTCGGCGACCGTCGCGGCAAGCCCGAACGGTTCGAAGCGCAGCCCGAGCCGGTCCATCGCCTGGCGGCTGGCCGGCGGGGTAAAGGTGCTGCCGATAACCAGATCGGGCCCGAGCGCCAGGACTTCCTCGACCGTGCCCGAGACGGCGGCAAAGCGCCGGGCGGTGGCGAGGTCCATCGAACTCGAGGCCGGATCGTGGCTGTAGGCCGAGATCGCCAGGATCTGGCGGGGATCGGCCACCTCGGCCACAATCGCATCGGTGCAGGGGTTGAGGCTGACGATGGTGGGCACGCCCGGCCCCGCTTGCTGTGGTGCAACTGGAACGCAAGCGGCGAGCAGGAGCAGCGGTGGCAAGATCCTCCCTATTTTCGCGTAGCGCAAATGGGGAGGTGGCAGCGGCGTAGCCGCTGACGGAGGGGTGTCGACGCTGGCGCCCAAACCCCTCCGTCTCGCCTGCGGCGATCCACCTCCCCATTTGTGGCCTTCGCCAAAAATGGGGAGGATTTTGCCGCGCTTCACCATTTCACCCGTACCCCGGCATAGGCCGAGCGGCCGTAGCTGCCGTAGCCGGCGACGGTCTGGTATCCGGCATCGGTCAGGTTCTCGACCCGGCCGTAGAGTTCCAGCTGCTCGCCCAGCGGCAGCGAGGCCCGGACCGTGACCACCGCAAAGCCATCGAGCCGGGTGAAGTTCCCGGCATCGTCGAAGCTGTCCCCGACCAGCCGCAGATCGGCCCCCAGCGCGAGCGCGTGCAGCGGGGTGGTCCAGTCGGCCGAGGCCGACAAGGCATGGCGCGGGCGGCGGGCCAGCTGGTTGCCGGTGGCACGGTTGGTGGCATCGAGGAAGCTGTAGGCCGCGCCGACCCGGAAGTTTTGGTCGACCTCGGCGCCAGCCTCAAGTTCGAAGCCTTGCGCGCGGGTCCGCCCGACGTTGAAATAGCCGCTCGGATAGACGTAGTCGATCAGGTTGGCACTGTCGCGGCGGTACAGCGTGGCGGCGAAATACAGCACTCCGCCCCGCACCCCATATTCGATCCCGCCGTCGATTGCCGTTCCGGTTTCGGGCTGGAGCAAAACATTCCCGCCATAGCCGTAGAGCTGGGAGAGCGTGGGCGCCTTGAACCCCTCGCCGTAGCTCGCCTTGAGCCGCCAGCAGCGGCCCAGATCGAGCGATCCGTTCGCGCCCAGGGTCCATTTGCTGCCGAACCGGTCATGGTCGGTAAACCGCGCCCCGGCGTTGAGATGCAGTGCGCCCCGTTCCAGCTTGAGCAGCGCGTAGCCGGCGGATTGGCGCGCGGTCTGGTTCGGATCGAAGGTGGTCGAATAGCGCGTCCACTCGCTGTCGGCCCCGAAATCGAGGCTGGTTCCGCCGCCGAGTTGCGCGGTACCCGAGAAATCGCCGCGCCAGCTGCGCCCGATCGTTTCGAAGTTCGGGTCCATCCCATAGGTCGGATCGAAATAGGCCCGGCGGGTGTCGGACAGCGCGACGCCTGCGCGCAGGTCAAGCCAATCGCCCATCCAGCGCAGCCCGGCCCGGCCGCTGGCCTGGCGGGTGGTCTGGTATTCGGGCGTGTCGGCAAAGACGCTGTAGGTCGGCGCGGGATAGCCGTCGAACGCGACCCGGCTGTCGGCATAGCGCGCGGTCAGTGACGCGGTCAGCCGGTTGGTCAGGTCGGCCCGGCCGCCTACGCCAAGGTGCCACTGGCGGAACGGGTCTGGCTCGGTCCCGCCCGCGAAGGCCGAGATTCCGTCGGTCGAGGTGTACCCGCCCAAAGCGCTGAGTGCATAACCGTTGCCGGTCTTGCCCAAGACCGCGTCGCCGCTGAAACTGTCATGCGCGCCGTATTCCAGCCCGCCGCGCGCGCCATCGAGCTCGCCGCTGGTCAAGGCCAGCACCCCGCCGATCGCATCCGAGCCCCAGGCGACCGAGTTCGATCCGCGCAGCAGCTCGATCTTGCCGATCCCGCCGGTCAGCAGCGTGCCGAAATCGAACCCGCCCGACGGCGCGGCGACATCGGCCATCCGCACCCCGTCGATGGTCACCACGACCTGCTGTGAATTGGCGCCGCGCACGAACAGGCTGGTCTGGCTGCCGAGCGGCCCGCTGCGCGCCAGCGTGACCCCGGGCAGACGCTCGAGCACGCGGGTCAGGTCGGGGCCCTGGACTGCCTCGATCTCCTCAAGTCCAATCACGCTGATCGCTTGCCCGCTGTGTGCAACCCGGGACTGGCTGCCGGTCGCGACGACAGTGATCATGCTGTCCGGAATCTTGTGAAAGAGGATGATCTCGTCGTCGCGATCCGCCACGGGCCCATCATCCTGGGCCAGCGCCGGCGATGCGGAAACCAGCGAACAACCAAGCAAAAACAGATATTTCATGCGCATTCCTCAAACCATTGAACGAACGCCGTTCATGGCGAGGCGGTCCGCACGAAATCGCGGATCCCTGCTTACACCCGGTACACCCCGCCCGGCTGCGGAACGACCGTCACTGGCAGGTCTCCTGGCTCCCGGATCAATGCTTTGCGCCCGCCTTCCCGGATCTCAATCCAGTGGCATGTGGTACGCATCGCTCCCCGGTCACAGTTGCGGGGGCAGCGCAGGTATCGAACCTGCTTCCCTTTTCAGCCTGCTTGCGCAGACAACCGATGACGTGACCGCGCCATAGGCCGGACTTTCGCGATGCGCAACTTGGGCCATTTCTTAACCGCGCAAGGATACGGCCGCAGACCGTCCCGGTTCGGAACGCGGCGAACTGAGCCGTGGTCCCTTCCCCGCTCCGGGACTACGCGCGGAAGCGCGAACCCGCGAACGACAGAGTATCAATGACCCAAGCCTTCGCCCTTCCCTATGAGCCCCGGCCGCGCGACTTTGCCGCACGTTTGCCGCGGCGCGGGGTCAGGCGGCTGGGGCAGCGCAGCCGCCGCAAGCATCTCGGCCGCCGCGCGCTGGTTCTGCTGGCCGCGATCGCCGTCCCGGCGCTGGCCGCGCCCGATGGCTGGCGCCCGTTCGAGATCGGCGACGCCGGCAACGCCCGGTTCGCGATGGAGCCGATGCCGTTCGAGCGCAGCGGTGACAGCTTCCCCGGATCGGCCTTTTACTACCTGGCGAGTGAGCAACCGGCCGAGACCGCCGCCGATCCCTTTGCCAGCGATGCCGCTTTGGCCGGGTTGTCCGACTTTGCCGGCGGGCCGATCGCGCGGGCGATGCGGTTCGACTATTCGGGGGTCGATCGCAGCCGCGCGGTCGATTGCCTGACCGCCGCAATCTATTACGAGGCCGCCAGCGAGCCTGACCAGGGTCAGCGCGCGGTGGCGCAAGTGGTGCTCAACCGGGTGGCGCACCCGGCCTATCCCAACACCGTCTGCGGGGTAGTCTATCAGGGCAGCGAACGCACCACTGGCTGCCAGTTCAGCTTCACCTGCGACGGCGCGCTGGCGCATAAGCCCAGCGCGTTCTTCTGGGACCGGGCGCGGCGCACCGCGATGGCCGCGCTGTCGGGCTATGTCGAACCCAGCGTCGGGCTGGCGACGCATTACCACACGATCCAGATCAACCCCTATTGGGCCCCCAGCCTGAACTTCATCACCACGATCGGCGCGCACCGGTTCTACAGCTTCAAGGGCAAGGCCGGGCAGAGCGGCACTTTCCGCTTCGCCTATGCCGGGGGCGAGCCGCTGGCCGTGCCGCATGCGCGCAACCCGGCGGCGGACAAGGCCCCCGATCCAGTGCTCGATCCACTGGCGCTGCAGAAGGCCTATGACAGCGGTTTCCAGAGCGCGGCCCAGGCTGCGCCGGGGGCCGGCCAGCCGGGCGGTGCCGAACCGGCCCGCTTCGCTCCCGCCCCGCGCTATGCCCCCGAGGTCGAGCAGCGCGGCGGCGACAAGCAATATGCCGGAGAGAAGCTGCCGGGATCGACGGTCAGGCCCGAATACGAGAACTCCGGCCAGTGGATCGGACGGCCGGGCGGATAGCGCCTGCGAGGGCTGCCTGGTAAATCCGCATAAACCATTCCGCGACACCAAGGCTTAGCGCGGCGGTGCTAACCCTGAAATCCAAGTCGCCGCACAGAGAACAAAAACCTATGTCCCTCCGCTTTGCCGCTGCGCGCCCCGCAGCGCTGCCTGTCTACATCGCCCGCGCCCAGCTCGTCCGGATGGCGACCCGCGCCGCCAATGACAACGGCGGCGGCGAAAGCCATGCCGAAGTCCTGCGCGCCGCGCTGAAGCACTTCGCCAGCCTTGGCCTGGGCGCGGCGGCCGACGCCCGCGATCGGGCCCGCACCGCGCACTATGCCGGGAACCGGGCCGGCTATCTCCACTGGCTGGCGATCTGCCGCACACTCGACCGGCGGATGGCGGTGGCGCTGGCGACCAACCTGGCCAAACGCCCGCGCCGCTGAGCCGGCTTCACCAATAATACCAACGCAGGAATGCGCGAACAGCGAAGCCATTCGGGGCGGTCTGCACACCTCTGGATGGCTTTGTTGCGCCCGCAGTGTTCTGACCGCGAGCTATGTTTTGCTATTGCGAACTATTATCATAAAATAGTTGACTCTTATCACTTATACCGGGTTGCAATCGCGAAATCACCAGCCTAGGGCGGGTCGATTAGCCGGACCACTGCACCCTGCGGGATGGGTAGGTCGTCCTTGTGCCAGCCGCGATCCCGCGTTCAGGGAAGGATATCGTCGCTTTATGGCTCGCAAGAAGATTGCCCTTATCGGTGCCGGCAACATCGGCGGAACGCTGGCGCATCTCGCCGCGCAGAAGGAACTGGGCGATATCGTTCTGTTCGACGTGGTCGAAGGCGTGCCGCAGGGCAAGGCGCTCGATCTGTCGCAGTGCGGCCCGGTCGAAGGCTTCGATGCGACGATCACCGGCTCGAACGATTACAAGGACATTGCCGGGGCCGATGTGATCATCGTCACCGCCGGGGTCGCGCGCAAGCCGGGGATGAGCCGCGACGATCTGCTCGGCATCAACCTCAAGGTGATGAAGGCGGTCGGCGAGGGTATCAAGGCCAACGCCCCCGGTGCCTTCGTGATCTGCATCACCAACCCGCTTGACGCGATGGTCTGGGCGCTGCGTGAATTTTCGGGCCTGCCGCACCACATGGTGGTCGGCATGGCCGGCGTGCTCGATTCGGCGCGGTTCAGCCACTTCATCGCCGACGAATTCCAGGTATCGGTGCGCGACGTAAACACCTTCGTGCTTGGCGGCCACGGCGACACGATGGTCCCGGTGGTGCGTTATTCGACCGTCAACGGCATCCCGGTGCCCGATCTGGTCAAGATGGGGCTGAGCTCGCAGGACAAGATTGACGCGATCGTCAAGCGCACCCGCGGCGGCGGCGGCGAGATCGTCGCGCTGCTCGGCACGGGCTCAGCATTCTACGCCCCCGCCGCGAGCGGCATCGCGATGGCCGAAGCCTTCCTCAATGACCAGAAGCGCATCCTGCCCTGCGCAGCCTATGTCGATGGCAAGTACGGCCTCGACGGGCTGTACGTCGGCGTGCCGGTGCAGATCGGTGCGGGCGGCGTGGAACAGATCGTCGAGATCGAACTCGACGCCGAGGACAAGGCCGGGCTGCAAGTCTCAGTCGATGCGGTCAAGGAACTGCTGGTGGCGTGCCGGGCAATCGACGGCAGCCTCAACTGAACCTGCCAATTCGCTGAAATCAATCCATTCTCGCCAGGAGCATCCGGCATGTCCATCCTCGTCAACAAGAACACCAAGGTCATCACCCAGGGGATGACCGGTGCCACCGGCACCTTCCACACCGAACAGGCGCTGGCCTATGGCACGCAGATGGTTGCGGGGGTGACCCCCGGCAAGGGCGGGCAGACCCACATCGGATTGCCGCAGTATGACTCGGTGGGCGAAGCCAAGGCCGCGACCGGCGCGACCGCTTCGTGCATCTACGTTCCGCCTCCGGGTGCGGCCGATGCCATCCTCGAGGCGATCGACGCCCAGATCGAACTGATCGTCTGCATCACCGAGGGCATTCCGGTGCTCGACATGGTTCGGGTCAAGCGCGCGCTGACCGGCAGCAAGTCGCGGCTGATCGGCCCCAACTGCCCCGGCGTGCTGACCCCGAACGAATGCAAGATCGGGATCATGCCCGGTTCGATCTTCAAGGCCGGTTCGGTCGGCGTGGTCTCGCGCTCGGGCACGCTGACTTATGAAGCGGTGTTCCAGACCAGCCAGATCGGGCTCGGCCAGACCACCGCGGTCGGGATCGGCGGCGATCCGGTCAACGGCACCAACTTCATCGACATGCTCGAGCTGTTCCTGGCCGACGACGCGACCAAGTCGATCATCATGATCGGCGAAATCGGCGGCAGCGCCGAGGAAGAGGCCGCGCAGTTCATCAAGGACGAAGCCAAGCGCGGGCGCAAGAAGCCGATGGTCGGGTTCATCGCTGGCCTCACCGCGCCCCCGGGCCGCCGGATGGGCCATGCCGGCGCGATCGTCTCGGGCGGGCAAGGCGGCGCCGAAGACAAGATCGCGGCGATGGAAAGCGCTGGGATCCGCGTTTCGCCGTCACCCAGCGAACTGGGCGTGACGCTCGACGCGCTGCTTAAAGAACTGGCCTGAGTAGTTTCCCCAGCCCCCGGCCTAGGCCGGGGGCAACCACGATACGGGCATGCGCGTTCTCCTCCCCCGGAGCGCAACGGCCCCGGAAGACCTGAACCGGAAAGGGCTGCCTGCGATGGGCAACGAGAGCCACGAATTCCTGCCTGACGATCCCCAGCCGGGTCCCTCATGGGGCAAGCCGGACTGGCGCAGCGCGCAGGACGACCTGACGGCAGCGCTCGATCCGACCCAGATGCAGGTCGCGATCAAGGCGGCGGCGGCCAAGGGCGGCGCGACGCTCGATGCCCGCGCGGTCGAGGAAGCCGCGGCGGATTCGATCCGGGCGATGATGCTGGTCCGCACTTACCGGGTCCGCGGACACCTGGGCGCGGACCTCGATCCGCTCGGCCTCAGCCACCAGAACCTGCCAGCCGATCTCGATCCGGCCTATCACGGCTTTTCCGGCGCGGCGCTTGACCGCAAGGTCTATATGGGCGGCACGCTCGGGCTCGAATGGTCGACGGTGCGCGAACTGGTCGATGTGCTCAAGCGCAACTACTGCGGCAAGGTCGGCTATGAATACATGCACATCGCCGACGTCGATGAGCGCCGCTTCATCCAGGACCGGATCGAAGGCGGTGACAAGTCGATCGACTTCACCCCCGAAGGCAAGAAGGCGATCCTCCAGGCGGTGATCCGCGGCGAGCAGTACGAAAAGTTCCTCGGCCGCAAGTACGTCGGGACCAAGCGGTTCGGGCTCGACGGCGGCGAAGCGATGATCCCGGCGCTCGAAGCGGTGATCAAGTACGGCGGCTCGCGCGGGGTCAAGGAAATCGTCTATGGCATGGCCCACCGCGGCCGCCTCAACGTGCTCGCCAACGTGCTGGCCAAGCCTTACCGCGTGATCTTCCACGAGTTTTCGGGCGGCACCGCCAACCCCGAGGACGTCGGCGGTTCGGGTGACGTCAAGTACCACCTTGGCACCAGCACCGACCGCGAGTTCGACGGGATCAAGGTGCACATGAGCCTGGTCCCCAACCCCAGCCACCTCGAAACGGTCGATCCGATCGTGTTGGGCAAGGCTCGCGCCGGCCAAGCGTTCCGCGACGATATCGGTCCGGGCAAGCACAAGCAGGTCCTGCCCGTGCTGATCCACGGCGACGCGGCCTTTGCCGGGCAAGGGATCGTCTGGGAATGCTTCGGCTTTTCCGGCGTGCGCGGGTACAACACCGGTGGCTGCATCCACTTCATCATCAACAACCAGATCGGCTTTACCACCAGCCCGCAGTTCAGCCGCGGATCGCCCTACCCCTCGGACGTCGCCAAGGGCGTCCAGGCGCCGATCCTGCACGTGAACGGCGACGATCCGGAAGC